>JAJYDP010000893.1 GCA_021777365.1 Chloroflexota bacterium
GCGAGCCCGTCCTGGGCCCGGACCTGGAAGCCGGCCAGCGCCCCCAGGTGGTCGTGCGGCCCGGCACCTGGCAGGCCGCCGAGCCGCTCGGGGCGTGGAGCCTCGTGTCGACCTTCATGGCGCCGCCCTACACGGACGCCGGCGTGTCCTTCGCGCGATGGGCCGACTTCGAGGGGCAGTACCCTGCGCACGAGGAAGGCATCAGGCGCCTGTGCCGCTTCTGACCGCCGAAGCCCTCTGATCGCCGAAGGAGGACCGTCATGGCCCCGGCCACGCCCCCCGTCGAGCCACCCCCGGTCGGCCGCCTGCTCGACCTGTCCGGGTCGGTCGCGCTGGTGACCGGGGCAACCCGTGGCATCGGTGCGGGCATCGCGGTCCGCCTGGCCGAGGCCGGTGCGGCGGTCGCCGCGGCCGCCCGATCGGCCGACGAGGTGCCCGGCAGCACGGTGGCACGCATCCGTGACCGGGGCGGCACCGCGGTCGCGGTGGCGGTCGACGTCGCCCACGAGGCGCAGGTAGCGCATGCGGTCGACGCGACGGTGGCCGCCCTCGGCCGGCTCGACATCCTCGTGAACTGCGCGGGCATCCAGCCGACACGGGCGCTCGCCGAGCAGTCGGCCGAGGACTGGGACGCCATGCTCTCGACCAACCTGCGCGGCGTCTTCCTCTGCACGCGGGAGGCGGCGCGGGCGTTCGTCGCACAGGGCCGCGGGGGCGCGATCGTCAACGTGGCGTCGATCGAGGGGCTGCAGCCGGCCTGGGCCCACAGTCACTACGCGGCGAGCAAGGCGGGCGTGGTGATGCACACCCGGGCGGCGGCCCTCGAGCTGGGGAGACACGGGATCCGCGTGAACTCGGTATCGCCGGGGCTGATCTGGAACCCGGACCTCGAGCGGACCTGGCCCGAGGGGATCGGTCGCTGGCTGGCGCATGTGCCGCTGGGCCGCCTCGGCGTGCCGGACGACGTGGCGGACGCGGTGCTCTTCCTGGCGTCGCCGATGGCCCGCTTCGTGACCGGGGCCAACCTGGTGGTGGACGGGGGCGTGCTGGCGCATCCGACCTGGTAGGCGGCGCCCGGCCCTACGTCGCGGGCGGCTCCACGCCGCCCGGCTCGGCCCGGCGCACCGCCTCGACCACGCGCGTGGCGCCGGCCTGCTGGTTGATCGCCTCCCAGCGCAGGACGCCGGCCTCCCCCTCCACCGCCCGCATCGAGCTGGCCAGCTCGCGGTTGACGAGCAGGGTCGGCACCTCGTCGGTCACCTCGTCCGGCCCGCGGCCGTACGTGACCGTGGCATCCGTGAGCGGCACCCACGCGGGGCGGCGCAGGACCATGCCGAGAGGATCGCCCGCCGGGAGACCGTGCAGCGCTCCCTCCACGCGGTACGGACCGAGCTCCACCTGCACGCGGGTCACGCGCGTCCGGATCCGCCGCGCGGCATCGCCCCGGGGCCCGCTGGCCACCGCCGCATACAGCTCGTCGAGTGTGACCGTGATCTCGGCCACCGCCACCTCGTGACCATCGGCGAGGCTCGTGAGCTGCGCGTCCCGGATGACGATCTCGGGGGCGGCGTTGAGCAGGTCGGTCAGGCGCGCGTCGCCGAGGCTGACGCTGCCGTGCACCCGGCAGTCCGCGGCGTAGGCGTCGAACTCGGCCATCGCCGCAATCCTAACGGCGCTGTCCACCGGCCCACGCTGCCCCCAACCGGCCCACGTGGTCCGCCGGCGCGCTCGCGCCGGGTCCGATACGTCGAATGACGGATTGCGGTCCCGGCTCGTGAAGAGCAGGATGCGGGCGTCGGGGCCCGGTCTCGACGGATTCGTCAGGATCCCCGGCCGAGGGCACCGGCCGGGGACCGTCCGGCGGAGTCGGCCGATCGATTACGCCTCGGACGCGGCCGGGGCGGCGGGCGTCCCACCCATGGACATGGCGGCGGGCGTGCGCAGGTCACGCAGTTCGGCCTGGTCGAGACCGCCGAACTTCGGCAGATCGGTCAGGCTCGTGCGGGCCAGGCGCTCGTTCATCTTGCCGGTCACCAGCTCGCCCATCCCCGGCGCCTTCATCAGGCGGCGCAGCGTTGCCGCGGGGACCTCGAGGAGCGTGACCGGCTCCGCGGCGACGACGTTGGCCGTGCGGGCTGCGCCGGTGAGCGCAGCGATCTCGCCGAAGAAGTCGCCGGGGCCCATCTCGGACAGGGAGCGGTATCCGTCCCCGGTCGGCGTGCCGGCGACCGCCTTGCCCGCCAGCACGAAGTAGGCCGCGGTGCTGGGCTCGCCCCGGGCCACGATGCAGGTTCCGACCGGCGCCTCCCCGATCTGGCCGTGCACCAGCAGGTCCTCGCGCCCGGACCGGTCCAGGTTGCGCAGCGTGGGAACGAGCCCCACCAGCGAGTCGAAGTCCGACAGGGTGACCGGGCGCAGGGTGCCGAGCGCGCCCCTGGGCGGCGCGGCCCGCAGCACCTGGGCGAGCCGCCGCCACTCGTCCGCCGGCTGACCCAGGCCCGGGAGCACGGCGGCGAAGGCCCCGATCGCGATGGTGGCCAGCGAGGCGAACACGACGAGCAGCCGGATGTCGATGACGTCCGCGAGC
>JAJYDP010000894.1 GCA_021777365.1 Chloroflexota bacterium
TACATCCCCGACAGCACCTTCCACGCGACGGTCAACACGACGTGGGAGCCGCTGCGCATCCTGGCGATCTACACGCCCGGCGGCCCCGAGGCAGTCCTTCGCGGTCTGCCGGACTGCGTCGTGATCCCGGCTGGCGTGATCCCGAACAGGTAATCGCCACGGTTCGGCGCGCACGACGAGCTCCGACGTCTGCCGGCGCCCGTCCCCATCTCCGGGAGGCGGCACATGACACGCGACCTGCGCACGGCGCTCGGTCCGACCGGTGTCTGGGCCGCGCTCGGAGGCATCCCCGCCGGCGAGGCACTCTCTTTCGGGTCGGAGATCGAGGATCTGGGCTACCCGGCCCTATGGATCAACGAGGGCACCAGTCCGGAGCCGTTCGCGGTCCTGGGCGCCCTCGCGCGCACGACGTCGAGGATCACCCTCGGCCTGGGCATCGCCACCATCTACGCCCGAGATGCCACAGCCGCCCACGCCGGGGCGCGGACCCTCCAGGATCTAAGCGGCGGGCGCTTCGTCATGGGACTTGGCGTGTCGCACCGTTCGTCGGCGAACGCCCGCGGACACGAGTACGCACGGCCGCTGCCCGCGATGCGCGCCTACCTCGACGCCTACGACGCAGCCCCAGCGGGTGGGTCCGCGATTGCCGACCCGCCCCTCGTGATCGCCGCACTCGGGCCCAGGATGCTCGCCCTCGCCGCGACGCGGACCGCGGGCGCCTTCCCGTACAACGTGACCGAGGGCATGGTGTGGGCGGCGCGCCGGACGCTGGACGAGGCCGCCCTGGCCGTCAACGCCGCGGCGAGGCCTATCCTCGTGGTGTCCCTGCTGGCGATCCTGGCCGACCCCGCCGATGCGATCGCGGGGGCCCGGCGCCTGATTGGCGGCTACATGGGGCAGCCGAACTACCGTAACAATCTGCTGCGGGCCGGATTCGAGGACGCGGACCTCGACGGCCCCTCAGACGCGCTGGTCCACGCCCTCGTCGCGATGGGTGATGCCAACGAGATTCGGGCACGCATCGCGCTGATGCACGCCGCCGGTGCCGACCACGTCGCGGTCATCCCCTGCTCTGCCGCGGGGCGGCAGGCCGACGCCGCCACTGCGCGTGCGATCGCCCCCGAGACCTAGTCAACATGGAAGGACCGGCGCTCGCGCATCATCGTGGATTGCGCGGGCCAGTTGACGGAGTCCGCACAGAGCCACATGCGGGAGGCCGGTCCAATGGAGAAGACTACCCGGTTCGTCGGGCTCGACGTCCACAAGGCGTCGATCGCGGTGGCGGTCGCTGACGCGTTCGGTGACCCCGAGGACCACGGCCAGATCGCCAACGACCCGTCGGCGGTCCGCAAGCTCGTCGACCGTCTCGGGGGAGCCGACGTCCACCTGTCCGTCGCCTACGAGGCGGGGCCGACCGGCTACGCCCTCCACCGCCTGTTGACCGCCATGGGCATCGACTGCATCGTCGTCGCCCCCTCGCTCATCCCGGCCAGGCCCGGCGACCGGGTCAAGACCGACCGTCGCGACGCGGCCAAGCTCGCCCGTCTGTTGCGCAGCGGGGACCTCACGCCGGTCTGGGTGCCCGACGAGGCCCACGAGGCGCTGCGCGATCTCGTGCGCGACCGCGACGACGCGAAGCAGGATCTCCTGCGCGCCAGGCACCGGCTCTCCAAGTTCCTGCTGCGCCACGGGATCCACCCGCCGGCGGGGGTGCAGGCATGGGGTCGCGCCCACGAGGCCTGGCTCAACCGGCTCGCCCTCGACCATCGGGCCGACCAGGTCGTGTTCGATGACTACTGGTCGGTCGTGCGCGCCGGCAGGGATCGCGTGCGCCGGCTCGAGGCAGCCCTCGTCGCCTGCGCCGCGGAGAGCCCGCACGGCGAGTACCTCGCCGCCCTCCAGGCGCTGCGTGGCATCGGCTTCATCACGGCGGTCACGATCGTCGCCGAGGCCGGCGACCTGCGCCGGTTCCCGACCGCCCGGGCATTCATGGCCTACACCGGCCTGGTCCCCTCGGAGTACTCGAGCGGCACGTCGCGCCACCGGGGCCGGATCACCAAGACCGGCAACCGGCTCATTCGCCATGTCCTGGGCCAGGCGGCCCACAACGCCCGCTACCGGCCGAACGTGAGCAGCGCGCTCCGGGCCCGCCAGCGGCACGTCGCGCCGGCGATCGTCGAGCTCGACCGGCGGGCCCAGGCCCGGCTCCACCATCGGTACCGCTCGCTCGTCGGGCGGATCGGCAAGAACAAGACCGTGATCGCCGTCGCCCGTGAGCTCGCCGGCTTCGTCTGGGCGACGGGGCAACTGGTCGCCCGGCCGGTCGCGGCCTGACGACCCGACCATGCAGGGTGTGATCGAGTGCGGCAGAGAGACCGAGACCCCTCGTCTGATCTATGCGATCTGAGAACTCGCGCTTCTAGTTCGAGGCAGCTCGGTGACGGCTCACTGTCATGCGGCAACGGCCCGGCCGACCCGCGCATATCAGAGTGATCATCGTCGCCGGAACCTGACCTCGATCACACCCTGCGCCACTCTTGACAGGTCCTTCCATATCAGATCCGGACGACGACCAGCGCGTCCAC
>JAJYDP010000895.1 GCA_021777365.1 Chloroflexota bacterium
GGGCAGCCTCAAAGCCGATCAGCTGCCCGCCGCGTTCGGCCAACGCATGCCACCGCCATCGGATGCGGTGGGCCCCATCCTCGGAGCGGTGGTGGTTCCTGCCGAGTCGTGGGCGCTCGCGGACAATTCTGGGGCGCCCGACATCGTCGCGCAGAAGCTCCACGCGCTGGGCGCCGACAGCCTGGGGTTCGGGAGGGCGTTGCTCGCGGCCGACCCGAACCAGGTCGTCGAGGCGACGCTCTTCCCTTTCCACGACGCGGCAGCGGCGAGCACCTGGGTGAAGACCTTCACGTCCGGTGTGGGGAATGCGGGACTTGACGCAGGCGCAACCGGCACGCGGTCCGCGTACACGAGCAACGGCGGCAAGTTCTACGAGCTGCAGTTCGCGGCCGGCCGCTTCGTCGGCGACCTCAGCTGCTGGGCCCCCTACGGTACGACGACCTCGGCCTGCGAGGGTCCGGTCCGGCAGCTCGCCGAGGCCTGGTACGCCGAGCTGTCGGGTTCATGAGTTGCCCGTGACGGCAGGCGGCAGCTCACAGGCTCCATGAGCGCACCCGCTGGGTTGCGGCTCACACCCCGTACACCTGACCCCTGATCCACCGATCGCCGCGGGCTGACGGGCTGCTGGAACAAGGAATCAGGCGCCCGCGGAACCGGGAACGTGGCGGTGAGCAGCCCATCGACCCGGGTTCGGCGGAGCACCTGACGGATGCGATCATCGCACACCCCCGATCGCCTCGGCCCTGGGCGGGGGTGACAGCATCGACGACGTGGACGCGCTGCGCGCCGTTGGCACGGATCGCATCGTGGGCTTCCCGGCCAAGGCCGCCTCCGCCCTCGGCACCTTCCTGCGCAAGCTTCCGCTGGGGGCGTGTCCGGCAGCTCGATTGTGCCGCAAGATGGACGTGCCCTTCAGCGTCACCGTGCGCCAGCACCGCGGCGTGCGCCGCCGCATCGAGGCGATCCCCGAAGCGGGCTGGTCGCCGATCCTGTATGGGCTCGGCGACGGCGCCGACGTGGCCGAGACGACCTACACGCCGTTCGCTTCGAAGAAGGACGCCCGTCCGGTCCGGCGCATCGTGCGCCGGGTGCGACCGACCCCGCGCTCCACTCACCTGCTTCACGCTCTACGAGTACCAGCCGTCCTCACCGATCGAGAGGGCCCGACGCTCGAGTTCGAGGCTGACCATCGCCGCCCTGCCGAGATCGAGCACGCGATCCTCGATCTCCCGTACGGGGTCGGCCTGAACCACCTGCCGTCCGGGAAGTTTGCCGTCAACGGGGCCTGGCTCGCGGTGCAGCTGCTGGTCCACAACCTGGCGCGCTGGACCGCCCGGATCGGGCTCAAGGCGGGGATCGTCACCACCAGGACCCTGCGCCGGCGGCGGTTCAGCCTGGCCGGGCGGCTCACCCGCTCGGCCCGGAGGCTCACGCTCCACCTCCCGACCCCCTGGCCCTGCGCGGCGAGCTTCATGACCGCCCTGGCGCGCCTCCGGGCGATCCCGCTCCAGGCCTGACGCCCGCTCCGACCCCCTCGGCTGCTCGGGGGCCGGGCGGGAGCCTGCCCGCGGCGACGTCGGCAGCGCCCGCCCGATCAGTCGGCGAGACGACCGGTTCGGGCCTCAACCGACCCGATCAGCCGGAGCTTCGGTGGATCCGTGCCCAGCTTCGATGGCTCAGCGTAGGCACCCGGCGCAACATCGCCGGTAACCCACGCTCGCGATGGCCCGCGCGGAGGTCCGTTCGCGCACGGCTCATGGGACAGTCAAGGCCCCCCGCAGTGCCGCAGCCAGCTCCCACAGCGCCTCCGCTCCGGTCGTGCCGCGCGACTCGACGGCGGGCCGCGCGCCGAAGCGGCGCAGGTGTCCGTGTCACCCGCGTCACCCGGCGGCCGCAGGGCAACAGAAGACCGGGGAACCCAGCCAGGCTCCCCGGTCGAAGTGTGGGCGACGGTCGAGCTACGGGACGGTGCAGTCGGTGAGCAGTGTCACGGCCTTCAGGTCCGTGACGCTCCAATCCGTCCCATAGGTGTAGTTCCAGGCCTTGACGAAGTTGCCGATGCCGGGCGTGGCACCGTAGGGGACGAGGACATGTGTTTCGTATGCGGTGGTCTGGCCCATGCAGTTCGGCGCACCGGGTGTCCCCCGCTCGGTCTGGGACGCAGCGACCGGACCGATCGTGACGGCCGCAAGCACGGCCACGCCCGCGATGACGGTGAATAGGCGACGCATGGCTGGGCACCTCCCTGGCACACGATGGCGCCTGTCCTACGGGTCGGTCTCGCCAGTGGCTCGGCGCGGTCGAGGCGGCCTGAGCATGGCCGCGCGTCAACACCCCCCGCGACGGCCGGACGATACGGCGGGCCTACTCTTGTGGGTAGGGCCGAATGGATCGGACGGTGCAGTCGCGTAACACTGCCGGCGGGCGCACTCAGCGCGTCCGCAGCGCGTCCGTAGCGCGTCCACCAGCGCGTCGGTCTCGGTCGGCGCAGGTGTCCCGCGTGGCACACGCGGCCGCCCGCCCCCGCTCCTCGGAGATGACCTCCGGGTCCGGACAGGACCATACTGCGCCCATGGCAGCG
>JAJYDP010000896.1 GCA_021777365.1 Chloroflexota bacterium
GGCGTTGCAGTCCAGGACGACCAGGCCGCCCTGCGCGCCCACCGCCCCGCAGTTGCGCTGTGGATGCCCCGGGTCGAGCGTCGTGACCCCCCCGCCCGCCTCGCGCACCACGGTGCCGCTCGAAGCCTCGTACTGGTCGAGCGAGGCGACGAGCGCGGTCCCGTCGAGGACGATGCCGGGCGTCTCCGGATGCGTGGCGCCGCCGGTCTCTCCCAGGGGCACCGCGGCGGCAGGGCCGGCGGGCAGCAGCGCCTCCATCACGCGCCAGTCGACCCGCTGGCCGCTCGTCACCCCATTGGCCGTCTCGACCCAGGCGACCGCGCTCGAGGAGAGGGCCACGGCGTAGACCTGCGCCGGGGCGGCGAGTGTCCGCACGAACGACCCGTCGGCGAGCGAGTGCACCCGGACCTGCGAGGCGGCAAGATCGGTGCCGCTGGGCGCCTCGACGCCGTAGGCGACGCGACCGGCCGCCAGCGCCAGCGGCGCGATCGCGGGTTCGGCGCAGCTCAGGCCCTGGTTCCCCGGAAGGATGAAGGACCGCGTCGCTGTCCCGGCATCGACCTGGTGGAAGGCGCCCGTCGGCAGGCCGTCCGACCCGAGCGGGGCCGCGAGGATGCGCCAGCTGACCCGCGTCGGCGTCGGCAGCGCGCAGGGGACGCCTGGCTGGGCGGTCACCACGACGAGCCATGTGCCGTCGGCACTGACCTCGCGGATCTGCTCACCGGCAGCCAGCGGCAGGGGCACGTTGCGCACCGATCCCCCACCGGCGTCGGCGACGAGGAGCGAGACCGCGCCGCTCCCTTGGAGGTAGGCGTAGGGCCCGGTGGGCGCTCCGCCCGATTGCACCTGCGGCGGATAGTCGTTGAGCGGAGCGACGCGGAGCTGGTTGGCTGGGACGGAGAGCGCGGGCATCCCCAGATCGACCGAGGGCGTGGCGGGGGCGACAGAAGGACCCTGGGTGGCCGCAGGCGCGGTCGCCGCGATCAACCCAAGTACCTTGAGCCAGGCGCACCGCTCGATCTGCGTATCGCTCGAGGGCGGACAGGAGTGCGGGACCGCCTGAACGAGGTACGCACCCCGAAGCGCGGGGGGCTGTGGGGTCTCTGCCGCGGAGGGATCAGGCGCGACCGACGCATAGGCGCCCGCCTCGACCCTGAGCGCACCGGTTGGCGTCAACTGCTGTGCTGCCGGTCCCGCCGCGGTACTGGCCAGCCATTCGCCGTGGCCGCAGCCGTAGCCCTGCGTCAGCGGATCGAGCCCTCCGGAGGGCGGGGGCGGGCACGGCCAGGCGTAGTTGACGGCGCCCAGCCAGCCCTCGATCACCGCGAGGGGCCATGACCCAGTCGCCGCCTGCGCAACCTGCCAGGCGAGCCCATTCGGGCCGGGCGTCACCAGGCCAAGCAGGTAAATCCGACTACCGGACTTCACCGGCGCGCCCTGGAGCGCGAACAGCCCGGCGGCGTGGATCCCGGTGCTGGGGAGACCGGACGCATCCGGCAGCGCGTCCAGGGTCACGTCGGGCGAGAGGCCGTCGATGCGCCATTCGGCAGGTCCGAGAATGCAGCTGGCGGCCGGGGGGCAGCTCGGCACCGCCGACACGAGGGTCAGCTGGAGCTGCGCGATCACGATGCTCCCCGACGGCAAGCCACCCGGCGCATGCAGCAGGGCGCCCAGATCGGCTGTCGAGAGGGCTTGCGGGATAAGCCTCGCCGCCGATGCCGTCGGCGATGCGGTGGCGCCCGGCAGCACGGCGTTGTGGCGGGGCAGCGTGGCCACGACAAGGGTCGCAGCAACCACCAGGACCAGGAGCACCGCGGCGGCACCGGCGAGGCGCACGCCGACGGTGAACCGGCGGATCCCTCGGGCGGGTCGGGGATGCTCGGCCGGGATGGCGGCCACGCGCGCGCGGAGCGCAGACGATGCGGGCTCCCCGGCCATACGGCGCGCGGCCTCGCGGACCTGGCGGTCGAACTGCTCGTCGTTCATCGGGGCACCTCCCGCGCCTCGGCGTCGAGCGCAGCACGCAGTGCGCGCAAGGCATAGTGCAGGCGGCTCTTCACGGTGCCCGTCCGTTGCCCGGTGCGCGCCGCGATCTCGTCCAGCGAGTAGTCGCCGAGGTAGCGCAACGCCACCACGGCACGGTGATCGGGGGAGAGCGTCAGCAAGGCGCGCACCAGGGTATCGATGCTGGTCAGAGCGTCCGCGTGGTCGGATGCGGTGCCGGGATCGGGATCCACCACCGTGATGGGACGCAGGCGTCGTGCCCCGATCCGGTCGCGGCACGCGTTGACGACGATGCGCGTGAACCACGGCTCGAACCGGGCGGGATCGCGCAGGTCGTCGATGTGCTGCCAGGCGCGCAGCGCAGCATCCTGCACCGCGTCCTCGGCCTCGGCGCGGTCCCCTCCAAGGATGACCGTCGCCAGGCGACAGGCCGCGTCGAGGTGGGTTTCGGCCAGGCGCGCGAAGGCCCGGTCACGGTCAGCGGGGGCCGCCGCGCGATCCTGGGCTCCCACGCGTGTCATCTCCCATCCAGCGATCCTGTCCATCCCGACCAACCAGACTGCCCACCCGGCCGC
>JAJYDP010000070.1 GCA_021777365.1 Chloroflexota bacterium
GGACCGCAGCCCCAGCGCGCCGCCGCCCAGGCCTCGCGACCCGGGCGTCGCCCCAGCGGGCCCTACGCGCTGGCGCCCTCCAGCAGCGTCTCGTAGTTGGTCTCGTCGACGCCCTTGTCCACCTGTGCCTGCGTGAGCAGCAGTGGCGGGCGACGGCCCCGGATCGTCTCCTCGGTGATGATGCACTTGCGGATGTCCGAGCGCTCCGGGATCTCGAACATGACGTCGAGCAGCGCCTCCTCCACGATCGAGCGGAGCGCGCGAGCCCCCGTCTTGCGGGCCAGCGCCAGCTCGGCCGCCGCCTCGAGGGATCCCGGCGTGAAGGCGAGCTCCACCTTGTCGAGGGAGAGGAACTTCTGGTACTGGCGGGTGACCGCGTTCTTCGGCTCCCTGGCCACGCGCACCAGGTCGCCCAGTGTCAGCGGAGCCAGGGTGACGATCACCGGGAGCCGCCCCACGAACTCCGGGATGAGCCCGAAGCGGAGGAGGTCCTCGGGCATCAGCTTCTCCAGGATCCGCTCCCGCTCGACCTTCGACATGTGGGCCTCGGAGCCGAAGCCGATGGACCGGCGGCCGACCCGCTCCTCCACGATCTTCTCCAGCCCCTCGAAGGCCCCGCCGCAGATGAAGAGGATGTTCGTGGTATCGATCTGGATGAAGTCCTGGTGAGGATGCTTGCGACCGCCCTGGGGCGGCACGTTCGCCACGGTCCCCTCGAGGATCTTGAGGAGCGCCTGCTGCACCCCCTCGCCCGAGACGTCGCGGGTGATCGACGGGTTGTCCGCCTTGCGCGCGATCTTGTCGATCTCGTCGATGTAGATGATCCCGCGCTGGGCCCGCTGGACGTCGAAGTCCGCCGACTGGATCAGCCGCAGCAGGATGTTCTCGACGTCCTCGCCGACGTAGCCGGCCTCGGTGAGGCTGGTGGCGTCGGCGATGCAGAACGGGACGTCCAGGATCTTGGCCAGGGTCTGCGCCAGGAGCGTCTTGCCGGAGCCGGTCGGCCCCACCATCAGCACGTTCGACTTCTGCAGCTCGACGTCGTCCACCTGGTGGCCGGCGTTGACGCGCTTGTAGTGGTTGTACACGGCCACCGACAGGACACGCTTGGCGCGCTCCTGGCTGATCACGTACTGGTCGAGCGAGGCCTTGATCTGGTTCGGCGTGGGGAGCTTGGCCGGCTGCTGCTTGACGCGCGGCGTCTCGAGGAGCTCCTCCTCGATGATCTCCTGGCAGAGGTTGATGCACTCGTCGCAGATGTAGACGCCCTGCCCGGCGATGAGCTTGCGGACCTGGTCCTGGCTCTTGCCGCAGAAGCTGCAGCGATACGGCACCTTGGTGCTCTTGCCGGGAGGCGTGGACATCGCGGCTACCCCCTGCGCCGAGTGGCCGTCGTCATCGGGCCTGCGGTTCCGGGGCACCGGCCCCGCCCGTGGTCCCGGTGGCGTCCGTCCGGGTCGTGTCGTGCGCCTGCGCGATGAGCGAGTCGCCCCGCACCGCGTAGACCTCGTCGATGATGCCGTATTCCTTGGCCGCCTGTGGCGACATGAAGTAGTCCCGGTCGGTGTCCTTGATGATCTTCTCGATGGGCTGGCCGGTGTGGCGGGCGAGGATCTGGTGGTTGGTGTTCACCAGTTCCTCCATCTCCTTGACCTGGATGAAGACGTCCGGGGTGTTGCCGCGGAAGCCACCCGACCCCTGGTGGATCATGATCCGGCTGTGGGGCAGCGCGTAGCGCTTGCCCTTCTCCCCGGCCGCGAGGAGCACCGCGGCCATGCTGGCCGCCATCCCCACGCACATGGTGCTCACCGGCGCGCGCAGATACTGCATCGTGTCGTAGATGGCGAGGCCGGCCGTGATCACGCCGCCCGGCGAGTTGATGTACAGGTTGATGTCCTTCTCGGGGTCCTCCGACTCCAGGAAGAGCAGCTGCGCGATGATCAGGTTGGCGATGTGATCCTCGATCGCGTCGCCCAGGAAGACGATCCGGTCGCGCAGCAGGCGGCTGTAGATGTCGTACGCGCGCTCGCCGCGACTGGACGTCTCGATCACCATCGGGACCAGCATCGCGGTGGTCTCCTGCGCCGCTCGCAGCGCCGCCGACCGGCCCGGAACCACGTGGCGCGTCATGCCTGTGCCTCCCCGGTCGCCGCCGCGAGGGCGCCGCCCGGCTCTCCGCCGATCGCCGCGTCCTCCGCCAGCGCCGGCAGGTTGGTGTCCTCCTCGAGGTGCTGCAGCGGCCCGACCTCCGGGTGCGCCTCGAGCCATCGGTCCACCAGGCGCTCCACCACCTGGGTGCGACGCATGGTCGAGCGCAGGTAGGAGCGGCCGCGCGGCGACTCGAAGTACTCGATCAGCCGCGGGTTGTCCGTGTAGCGGGCGCGCGCCCGGGCGATCTCCACGTCGATCTCCGCGTCGCCGATCTGGAGCCCCTCCTGGTCGGCGATCCGCGAGAGGACCAGGAGCACCTTCACCCGGTGCTCGGCCGGCTCGTGGTACTCCGCGTGGAGTGCCGCGTCGTCCTTGCCGGTCACCCGGGTGTACTCCTCGTACGGGATGCGCTGCTCGGCGAGCCGCATCCGCAGCTCGTCGTGCATCACCTCGACCTCCTGCTCGACCAGCACGTCGGGCACCTCGAGGGTGGCGTTTGCCACCGCGTACTCGATGATCCGGTCGGCGAACTCGTGGCGGGCGTGGTCGCGGGCGTTCGCCTCGAGGCGCCGTGCCACGTCCGCGCGCAGCGCGGCCATGTCGGGATAGGAGGGGCCGACCTCCTGGGCGAACGCGTCGTCGGCCTCCGGGAGGACCTTCTCACGGATCTCGCGTACCCGGACGTGGAAGTGCGCGGGCTGGCCGGCCAGCGAGCTGTCCGGGTAGTCCTCGGGGAAGGTGACGTCGAAGTCCTTCTCCTCCCCGGTGGCGAGCCCCACCAGGGCCTCCTCGAAGCCCGGGATCATCCGGCCGCCGCCCACCACCATGGGGAACCGTTCGGAGCTGCCGCCCTCGAACGGGACACCGTCCCGCGTTCCCTGGAACGAGATGACCACCCAGTCATCGTTCCGGACCGGCCGGTCCTCCACGGCGCGCAGGCTGGCATGCTCGTCGCGAAGCTCCTCGATCACCCGGTCGACCTTGGCGTCGTCGACGACCTCGATCTCCGGGGCGAACGGGTAGTCGACGTAGTCGCCCAGGGTCACCTCCGGGCGCACGGGGACCGACACCCGGTAGGCGGCCCCGGTCCCCTCCTCGAACCGGGTCCACTCGGGGTCGGGGACGGTCAGCGCGTCGAGCTTCGCCTCCTCGAGCGCATCCGGCATGGTGGCACTGAAGAGCTGCTCCTTGGCGTCGTCGTAGATCGGGTTCGCGTCGGGACTGCCGCGCTGCACGCCCAGGGCGCGCTCAAGCATGACGCGGGGCGCCTTGCCGGGGCGGAAGCCGGGGACGCGCGTGCGGCGGCCGATGCGGCGGACGGATTCGTCGATGGCGCGCTGGAGGCGGTCCGCGGGGAGCTCGACTTCCAGCACGACGGTGCTGCGGGGGGCGGGGGTGGCTGTCACGTTCATCGACCGGAAGTATAGGGGCGACCCACCGGGTGGCGCGGTCAGCGGAGCAGGAGGTGCTCCAGGCGGCGCGACACCACGGCCAGCCCCAGGAGCGCCATCCCCGCCAGGTACGCGACGTCGACCAGCTGCGGGAGGCCGACGACGCCGGTGGTGAGGCCGCGCAGCAGGTCCACGCCGTGGTAGAGGGGCGTCAGCTGCACCACCAGCTGCAGGATCGGCGGGTAGGCACTGAGCGGATAGAAGGTCGCCGAGAAGAGGAACATCGGCAGCAGGACCAGCTGGAGCCGGTCGAAGTCGCTCCAGCTGCGGACCCATGTCGAGATGGACATCCCCACGGATGCGAACGCGAGGCCGATCAGCATCGCCCCCGGGAAGGCGAGCAGCCACGCCGGGGAGCGCACCAGGCCCAGGACCAGCATCACGGTCATGAACCCCACGGCGTAGAGCGTGCCCCGGATCAGCGCCCACGCGATCTCGCCCACCGCCACGTCCGCGATCCCCACCGGCGTGGTGAGGATCGCCTCGTAGGTGTGCGCGTACTTGAGCTTGAAGAAGACGTTGGTGGTGCTGTCGTAGATCGCGCCGTTCATGGCCGAGGACGCCAGGAGGGCCGGCGCAACGAAGACCTGGTACGGGACGGGATGGCCGTCCGGGCCGGGCACGGACCCCACCAGGGCGCCGATCCCGAAGCCGATCCCCAGCAGATAGAAGAGCGGCTCGAAGAACCCGGAGAAGAGGACCATCCAGGTGCGCCGGTAGACGAGGAGGTTGCGCTCGACGAGCCGGCCGGCGCGGGTCGGCGGGTCCAGCGGGATGAGCCGCTCGAGCACGGTCACCGTCAGATCACCAGCCGACGGCGGAACGAGACGGCGGCCAGGACGCACCCGACCGCCACGAACCCGAGCAGCACCGCGAGGTGGGCGGCGGCGGCCGCAGGGTCCACCTGTCCCAGGGTCAGCGCGCGCGCCAGGGCGACGCCGTGGTAGAGCGGCGTGAGGTACGCGACCGGCTGGACCGGTGCCGGGAGCCGGTCGAGCGGGAAGAAGGTGCCGCTCAGCAGGAAGAGCGGGGTGATCAGGAAGCGGAAGATCACGTTGAACGCGGAGTCCTGGCGCTGGGTGGCCGAGAAGGCCATGATCGGCGCGGCGAAGCCCAGGCCGGTCAGCACCGCGACGGGGAGCGCCAGGATCCCCAGCGGCGACCGAACCGCGCCGAAGAGGGCGGCGACCGCCAGGAAGAGCGAGCAGACGATGGTGAGGCGGACGACCAGCCACTCCAGCTCGCCGAAGAGCAGGTCGCGGACCGTCAGCGGCGTGGCCAGCATCGCCTCGTACAGCTTGTTCCAGACGATCTTGCTCATGATCGGGTAGGTGGTCTCGAATGCCGCCGTCTGCATCCCCTGCGCGGCCAGGAGTCCCGGCGCGAGGAAGGCAAGGTAGGGGACACCGCCCAGGGCGTCGGCACCGCCGCGGTTGACGTAGTTGCCCAGGCCGATGCCCATCGCCGCGAGGAAGAGCACCGGTGAGATGAGCGACCCCAGCACCGAGCCGTGCCAGACCCGTCGGTAGACCATCAGGTTGTGCTCGAGGACGCGCGCGCCGACCGCCATCCGCCGCCGCTCCGCTCCTAGTCGACCAGGGAGCGGCCGGTCAGCCGCAGAAAGACATCCTCCAGCGTGCTGCGACGGACGAGGACGCTCTCGGGCCGAATGCCGCGCGCATGCACGGCCTCCGTGGCCGCCTCGCCGTCCTCCGCGTAGCAGAGCACGCGGTCGGGCAGCCACTCCAGCCGATCGCCGATGCCGTCGAGCCGCGGGCCGAGTGTCTCCTGGACCCCGGGCGGGAAGCGCAGTTCCGCGACCTCCCGGCTGGCGTACCGCGCGATCAACTCGCGCGGCGATCCCTCCGCGACGATGCGCGCCTTGTCCATCACCACCAGGCGGTCACAGAGCTGCTCGGCCTCGTCCATGTAGTGCGTGGTCAGCACCAGGGTCACGCCGCGCTGCTTGAGCCGGTACAGCCGATCCCACAGGAGATGGCGCGCCTGCGGGTCGAGCCCCGTGGTGGGTTCGTCGAGGAGCAGCAGGTCGGGCTCGTTGATGAGCGACCGGGCGATGGTGAGCCGTCGCTTCATGCCGCCGGAGAGCGGCTCCACCTGGTCGTCGGCACGGTCCCCCAGCTGCACGAAGTCCAGCAGGTCGCCGGCCCGCCGCAGAGCCTCCCGGCGGCTGAGGTCGAAGTAGCGCCCGTAGATCAGCAGGTTCTCGCGGACCGTGAGCTCCATGTCCAGCGTGTCCGCCTGGGGGACCACGCCCAGGCGCGCCCGGATCCGCGGGCCGTCCACCCGGGGATCCATGCCCAGCACGCGCAGCGTTCCGCCGGAGACCGGAGAGACGCAGCCGATCATGCGCATGGTCGAGGTCTTGCCGGCGCCGTTGGGGCCCAGGAAGCCGAACGCCTCGCCGCGCGCGACGTCGAAGTCCACCGCGTCGACGGCGGTGAACGAGCCGAAGCGCTTCGTGAGGCGACGGGCTTCGATGAGGGCCGCCGTCGCAGCGGGAGCCGGCACGACGGCCGGGTGGGCGTCGGGGTCGGGCATAGGGCACCGATGGTACGGCAGCCTGCGCCGAGCTCGCCCGCCGAGGCACACGCGGGATCCGCAACACCCGCGAGGGCCCGGGGGCCGTGCATGTCACGGAATTGCGGCTTGTTCCGGCCCGCGCCCCCCTGATAGACTGCGCATCGGTTCACTGGTGAGCAATTGATCACCCCGGGGGGAACCTGTTGCCTGAGGATCTCCGCCAGGACGACGTCGAGCTGCTCGCGCGGATCGCCCACCGGTACTACGTGGACGACCGCACGCAGGAGGAGATCGCCCGGGAGTTCGCCCTGTCCCGGCCCAAGGTGCAGCGCCTGCTGGAGCGTGCTCGCTGGTCGGGCGTGGTGGACATCCGCATCCAGGCGCCCCCCTGGCTGCACCTGGACCTCGAGGACGCGCTGCGCAACGCCTTCCACCTGAGCGACGCGATCGTCAGCCCGTCCCGGCCGGACGCGCAGTCACAGCGGGAGGCCGTGGCCCGGAGCGCGGCGCAGTACCTGGAACGGCACCTCCGGGACGGCACCGTGGTGGCGGTGAGCCACGGGCGCGACACCGGCGAGATCCCCCGCTTCTTCCGTCCCGGGCGCCGGCTGGACTGCACCTTCGTCAGCGCCATGGGCGGCTCGCCCCGGGTGGACAATCCCACCAACCCGAACGAGATCTGCCGGGCGCTCGCCGATCACTGCGGCGGCCGCGCCGAGAGCCTGTACGCGCCGGCGTACGTGGAGAGCGCCGAGGTGCGCGACCAGCTCCTCCGCCAGGAGGCCATCGCCCAGACGCTGGGAGTGGCCGGGCGCGCCGGCGTGGCCCTGGTCGGCATCGGCGGGACGGACGACGGCTGCACCATGGTCCGCGGCGGCTGTCTCTCCACCGACGAGATGGCCCGGCTGCGGCGCCAGGGTGCCGTGGGGGACGTGCTGGGCAACTACGTGGACATCGAGGGCCACCTGATCGCGGCGCCCCACCGGGACCGGCTGGTGGCCCTCTCGGTGGAGGACCTGCGCCGCATCGAGACCGTGGTGGCGGTGGCGAGCGAGGCCGAGAAGCCGCGCGCCATCCTCGGCGTGCTGCGCGCCGGCGTGATCGACGTCCTGGTGGTGGACGAGACCAATGCCCGGGCGATCCTGGACCTGGCGGGGACCGCGGAGGCCGGCCAGCCGGCGCCCCCGGAGCCGCGCCGGAACGTGCAGAGGGGGTGATCCGCAGCAGGCCGGCCGGAAGGGCCGGACGGTACCGGAACGGCGGCGCTGGGCGCCGCGCAGATGCGTCCCGGAGGTGATGGAGTGCCGATCGTACCGACCAAGGAGATCCTTGACCGCGCGTTCGCCGAGCGCTACGGCGTCGCGGCCATCAACGTCATCAACGACCTGACCATGGAGGCGGTGCTGGCCGCCGCCGACGAACTGCGAGCGCCGATCATCATCCAGACGTCGGTCAAGCACGTGAAGATGACCGGGGTCGACGCGATGTACGCCCTGTGGCAGACGTATGCCAGCCGCGTCTCCGTCCCGGCCGCCCTCCACCTCGACCACTGCCCCGAGCGGGAGCTGATCAGCGCCTGCCTGGCCAGGGGGTGGAACTCCGTCCTCTTCGACGCGAGCAAGCTCTCGGTCGAGGAGAACAAGCGCCAGTGCATCGAGGTCGTCGCCGAGGCGCGCCGCTACGGCGCGCACGTCGAGGGCGAGATCGAGGGGTTCAAGCGCACCGAGGAGATGACGGGGGACGAGGCGGAGCACGTCCAGACCCTCGACACGGTGGTCGACTTCATCTCGGCCACCGGGGTCGACGTCTTCGCGCCCGCCATCGGCAACGCCCACGGCATGTACAAGACCACCCCGCACCTGGACTCGCAGCGGGTCACCGACATCATCCAGGCCACCGGGATCCCGGTGGCGCTGCACGGCGGGACGGGGATGACCCCCGAGCAGTTCAGCGACCTGATCAGCCGCGGCTGCGCGAAGGTCAACATCTCCACCGCGCTCAAGATCGCCTTCATGAAGTCGGGCTACGACTTCATGACCGAGCACCCGGGGGACTACGACCCGCCCAAGATCTTCACCGCGCAGCGCGCCGCCGTCATGGAGATGGCCAGGTACCACATCCGGCTCTTCGGGAGTGAAGGGAAGGCCTGGACGTGAGCGCGCTGGTCTTCGATTGCGACGGCGTCCTCGCGGACACCGAGCGGTACGGACACCTGCCGGCCTTCAACCAGACCTTCCGGGAGTTCGGCATCCCGGTCCAGTGGTCGGAGGAGGAGTACGGGCGCAAGCTCCTCATCGGGGGCGGCAAGGAGCGCATGAGCAGCGAGCTGACCCCGGAGTTCGTCCGGGCCAACGGGCTGCCCGAGGATCCCGAGGCGCTCGCGGCCGAGGTCGCCAGGTGGCACAAGCGCAAGACGCAGCTCTACACCGAGATGGTCGCAGAGGGGAAGCTTCCGCCCCGGCCGGGGATCCGGCGGGTCATCTCGGAGGCCCAGGACGCGGGCTGGAAGCTGGCCGTCGCCTCCACCTCGGCCGAGGCCTCCGTGCACGCCATCCTCGAGTACGCGGTCGGGAAGGAGCGCGCCGACCGCTTCGACGTCTTCCTGGCCGGCGACGTCGTTCCCCGCAAGAAGCCGGCGCCCGACATCTACCTCCTCGCCCTGGAGAAGCTCGGCGTGCCCGCCGCCGACGTCCTGGTCGTGGAGGACTCGCGCAACGGTCTCGAGGCAGCCCACGCCGCGGCTCTGCGCTGCCTGGTCACGGTCAACGGCTACACCGAGAAGGAGGACTTCAGCGAGGCAATCCTCGTCGTCTCGTCGCTCGGCGACCCGGATGGAGAGCGGACGACCGTCATCGCCAACCGTTCGGCCGCCCGGCCGGGCGCGCTCGTGACGCTCGCCGACCTGGAGGCCTGCCTCGCCCCGTAGCTCCGTCCGCGTTCCCGTCCAGGGAAGAAAGGGGGTCCGCATGGCACAGGCGTCGTTCGACGACGTCGACCTGGTCATCAAGACGATGGCCACGACCATCGTCGACAACGCGGAGTACTTCGCCCACCTCGACTCGATCGTCGGGGACGGCGACTTCGGCTACTCGCTGCGCAATGGGTTCGAGGTCGTCGCCGCCGACTACGACACGTTCGACCGGTCGAGCGTGGGGGCCGTGCTGAAGAAGATCGGCATCGTCATCTCGGGCAAGGTCGGTGGCGTCTCCGGCCCGATCTGGGGCACGGCGTTCCTGCGCGCCGGTGCCGCGGCTGGCGACAGGACCGAGCTCGCCCCCGAGGACGTGATCGCGATGCTGCGCGCGGCCATCACCGGGATCATGGCGCGGGGAGGCGCCTCGCTCGGCGAGAAGACACTCCTCGATGCGTTGGTGCCGGCCACCGACAGCCTCGAGGCGGCCATCGGCGACCCGGCGCTGAAGGGCGACCACGGCGTGGCCGCCGTCCAGCGGGCGGCCGACGTGGCGGTCAAGGCGGCCGAGGAGACCAAGTCCATGCTCGCGATGCGCGGCCGGGCCGCGTACACGGGCGAGCGGAGCATCGGCTCCGTCGACGCCGGCGCCACCGCGGTCGGCGTCATCCTGCAGGCCATCGCGTCGGCCTGGCGCGAGAAGTACGGCGAGGGAGCATCGGCGTGAGGAAGTTCCTGAACGACCCCAAGAAGTTCGTCCCCGAGTTCCTCGAGGGCATCGCCCTTGCGAGTGGCGGCTCGCTCAAGTACGAGCCGAAGTACAACCTGATCTACCGGGCGGACATGCCGAAGGCGGACCGGGTCTCGATCATCCAGGGCTCCGGCTCCGGGCACGAGCCGGCCCACACCATGATCGTCGGACCGGGCATGCTCGACGCCGCCTGCCCGGGCGACGTCTTCGCGGGCCCGCCTGTCGAGTTCGTCACCGAGACGTCCAAGTTGATGGACACGCCCAGGGGCGTGCTCTACATCGTCAACAACTACACGGGCGACCGCACCGCGTGGGAGATGGCGAAGGAGCTGTGCGAGGCCGAGGGCCAGAAGATCGGCTACCTGCTCGTCAACGACGACGTGGCCGTCAAGGACTCGACCTGGACCATCGGCCGGCGCGGCGTGGCCGGCAACTTCTTCGTGATCAAGGCCGCGGGCGCCATGGCCGACAAGGGCGGCTCGCTCGAGGAGTGCGTCCGCGTCGGCGAGAAGGTGATCGCCAACGTCCGCACCATGGGGATCGCCCTCTCGTCCTGCACGCCGCCCGTGCGCGGCACGCCGCTCTTCGAGATCGCCGACGGCGAGATGGAGATCGGCATCGGCATCCACGGCGAGCCGGGCCGCCAGCGGGCCAGGATGGGCACGGCCGACGAGATCGTGGACCTGCTGCTGAACGCAATCGTCCCCGACCTGCCGTTCAAGTCGGGCGATGAGGTCGCCCTGATGGTCAACGGCCTCGGCGGCACGCCCATCAGCGAGCTCTACCTCCTCTACGGCATCGCCCACAAGTGGCTCGCCGCGAAGGGAATCTCGGTCTTCCGCAGTTACGTCGGGGAGTACTGCACCTCGCTCGAGATGGCGGGCGCGCACATCTCCCTGCTCAAGGTGGACGCCGAGATCAAGGAGCTCCTCATGGCTCCCGCGGAGATCGCCTACCGCGTCTTCTGACCCTGGTCAGCGCACCGACGCGGCCCGGCCCCACCGGCCGGGCCGCGTCTTCGTGCCCGGGCGACCACCGGGGCACGGCGGCGTCACCTCGTGGGCGTTCCTCGCCGGGCCGGGCGCTTCGTCGCGTGGCCCCCGGTCGCTGCGGCAACGCGGGGCACTGTCGCTGCCGGCTCTGGTTCGCGTGGCCCGGCCGGCGGTTCCGCCCCGGGGGCCACACACGGTTCGCTGCCTCAGGATGCATCCTTGTGGGAGGCGATCAGACGACCTGGTCGCGGCCGCCGACACCGTGGGTCAAGTGGAGTACCTGCCGTGAAGATCACGAACCTCGACGTGGAACCGAAGTCCGTCATGGCCGCCGAGGGTGCCGTCGGCGCCTGGAAGCAGGTGCCGATCGGGGCGGCCGACGGCACGCCGGCCTACTCCGTCCGCGCCTTCACGCTCGAGCCGCACGGCCACTCCCCCTACCATCGCCACCCCTACGAGCACCTCAACTACTTCATCCGGGGCTCCGGCGTGATCGTCGGCGAGTCCGGCGAGCAGCCGGTCAAGGAGGGCGACTTCGCGCTCATCGCCCCGAACGAGCTGCACCAGTTCCGCAACACCGCGGATGACCGCCCGCTCGTGTTCCTGTGCGCGGTCCCCAAGGCGTTCGAGTGAGGGCAGCGGTCAATCGGGCTGCAGGACCGCCGCCGGACTGACGCGGTCGGCGCCCGGGCGCCTGCGGTCGGTGCCTGGCGCCTGCAGTTCGGTACCCGCGAGAGGTGCGAGGGCGACCGCCACGTCGTGCCCGCGCCGATGGGCGCGTTCCGGGCCCGCGGTCAGCTCGGATCCGCGATCAGGTCGGGTCCGCGGGCGGCTCGCGACCGGCCGGCGCCCGGGAGATCCACTCGACCGGGTGCTTCGGCCGGACGTCGACCTGCAGGCGGAACAGGTCCGGCCGCGCGTAGTGGCCGACCACGTCGAGATCGAACTTCCCGCGCGCGATGAGGTCGAGATCCAGCTCGGCGGCGAGGATCGCCTCGCCCTCGCGGGCAGGTCCGGCGAGCACGGTCCCCATGGGGTCGACGATGCAGCTGCCGCCGCCGATGAGAACGGTGTCTGGATCGTCCCCCTGGAGCGGCCGGTAGTCGGGCGGGTAGTCGCGGCGCCGGGCGAACTGGCTGGCCGACAGCACGAAGCAGCGCCCCTCCACGGCGATGTGCCGCATCGTCGATGTCCAGGTCTCCCGGTCGTCGACGGTCGGCGCGCAGTACAGCTCCACGCCCTGGGCGTACAGCGCCGTGCGCAACAGCGGCATGTAGTTCTCCCAGCAGATCACGCTCCCGATCCGCCCGATCGAGGTCCCGGCAACCGTGAGGGTCGACGCATCCCCGAACCCCCACACCAGTCGCTCCATCGCGGTCGGCATCACCTTGCGGTGGCGCGCGAGCAGCGACCCGTCGGGACCGATCGTCAGGGCGGTGCAGTACAGCGTCCCGCCGTCACGCTCGACGACACCGATGACGAGGTGGAACCCGCCCTCGCGGGCGAGCGCCCCCAGGCGGTCGGTCACCGGCCCGGGCACCTCGATGGCGGCCGCGTGGTAGCGGCGGAACCACTCCCGGCCCTCCGCGGAGCGCTGACCCACGCGGGCCCCGAAGTCGAACCCCTTCGGATAGCCGCCCACGAAGGCCTCGGGGAAGACGACCAGCTGCACACCGCCGGATGCCGCCCGGCGGGCCAGCTCCGCGACGCGCTCGAGCGTCGGTTCGAGCTCGAAGGCCACGGGCGCCGCCTGCACCACCGCCGCACGGATCACACCCATCGCACCCACTCCCCGATGCTGTCGGCCCCGGACAACCGGCATCCACGGACGCACGGGTGACCGCGCCCGACGCGGCGAGAAGCGTCACCGTCGCGGTGAGGAACGCCGCGATCGTGCGTCGCCGAACCGTTCACTGGTAGGCGAGGTCGGGGTCGAACCGACACGCCGCTCGCGCGGCACCGGCTCCTAAGGCCGGCGCGTCTGCCATTCCGCCACTCGCCCACGGTTTCACGCTTGCGAAGCGCGCATGCCTCGGTTTCTGGCTTGCGGACAGGGCATGAGACGCGTATAACTCTGGCAGT
>JAJYDP010000897.1 GCA_021777365.1 Chloroflexota bacterium
CTCGCTACCGAGCAATCCCCGGCAAGAACGCAGACCACGGTCATCCGTCTCGTGCTGTGCGTCCTTGCCGGGGTCCGTCGGCTCACGAGACAGAGGGGTGTCTGTCGTGGCGCGTGACGGCGGTGTCACGGGGACCGGCACGGACCCTCGGCGGTGGGGCGCGCATCGGGACCTCTCCTGCGGCCGGACGGAGGTGGTCGACGCCAGCGAACGATCGCTCAGGCGTGCGGCCGGCCTGCTTCAGGACGGCCATATCGTGGGCATCCCGACCGAGACCGTCTACGGCCTGGCCGCGGACGCGGCCAACGCGGATGCTGTCGCACGCGTGTTCGATGCAAAAGGACGGCCCCGCCAACATCCGTTGATCGTGCACCTGGGCCAGGCAGCGAATCTCTCCGACTGGGCCCTACACGTACCGCCCCAGGCGTCTCGTCTGGCCGATGCGTTCTGGCCGGGTCCCCTCACGTTGGTGCTCGATCGGGGCCCGTCGGTTCTCGACGTCATCACCGGTGGCCAGGACACGGTCGCGCTGCGCATGCCCGCCCATCCTGTCGCTCAGCGGCTCCTCCGGATCTTCGGCGGTGGCCTTGCGGCGCCCTCGGCGAACCTCTTCGGCCGCGTCAGCCCGACGACCGCCGGCGACGTCGGTGCCGCTCTCGGTGGTGCCGTCGACCTGGTCGTCGACGGCGGTCCCTGCGAGGTGGGAGTCGAGTCCACAATCGTCGCATTCGAGGGGGAAGAGGCGGCGATTCTCCGACCCGGCGGGGTGAGCCCCGAAGCGATCGCCGGAGTGCTCGGGCGCCGTGCCCGCGAAGCGCCCTGCGCGGCGGCGCGAGTGCCGGGAATGCTCGCCTCCCATTACGCCCCGGCCACCATGCTGGAGCTGTCCTCGACCGACGATGTGAGCTCGCGGGCCACCGAGCTGATCTCTACCGGCGCGCGGGTGGGCGTGCTGTCCTTGGCGAGGGTCGATGTCCTCGGAGCGGCAGTGGTCTGGGACGCCGGTGGCGAGATGGCCCTCTTCGCCCGATCGCTCTACCGAAGGTTGAGCGAGGCCGACGAGGAGGGCTTGGACGTCCTGGTCGTGGCGCTTCCACCCGACGTGGGGCTCGGTACTGCAATCAGGGACCGGCTGCGCCGCGCCTCGTATCGACCCGCCTCGCGTGACCATCCGCTGCTTGCCGGATCGAAAGAGGAGCCAAACGATGACCGATGAGAGCGCCCTGGGTCCCGTCGAGGACCCCCGGCCAGAGCGACTCGCGCTCCTCGCCGTCGTAGCCGGCATCGCGACCGACGTTGGCAAGACCTGGGTAACGGCCGCAGTGGCTATGCAGCTACAACGCGCCGGGACGGTTGTCGCTGCGCGTAAGCCGGCCCAGTCCCACGAATCCGGGGATGCGAAGACGGATGCGCCGGTGCTTGCCCGCTCCACAAGCGCGGGGCTCCACGCGGTGTGCAGGGCCGATCGCGGCTATCCCGCTGCGATGGCCCCTCCGATGGCGGCGGCGGCGCTCGACGCGGCGCCTTTCGCCGTGGCGGACCTCGTGGCCGAGCTCGAATGGCCCACGGGCTGCGACGTTGATCTCATCGAATCGACCGGAGGGATCCGCCCACCGCTCGCCTCCGACGGGGACACTGTCGAGCTCATACGACAGGTGGATCCTGACGCGGTCGTGCTCGGCCCCGATGCCGGGCTCGGCGTGATCGACGCCGTGCGCCCTAGCCGTGCGTGCGGCCGTGCGCGACGCTGCCGGACGCCCGATGCGAGGCTCGGCGTGATCGACGCCGTGCGCCTCTGCCTGGCGGCGCTGGAGCCGATCCATCCGATCGTCTTGCTCAACCGCTTCGATTCGCGTAACGACCTGCATCGCCGCAATCTCGCCTGGCTCTCCGGAATCGACGGACGTGACCCGCTGAAAAGGCCCGAACACTTCGCCCACCTGCTCGCCGGCCTCGGCGAGGACCTCAGATGAGCGACACCAGCCGGGCGCGAGATGGCGATCCGAGTGGTCAATGCGGCACGGGCGCGGATCCATGGCCGGATCTGCCCCGCCTCCTCGAAAAGGTGGCCGCTGGCGAGGTCAGCCCTGGGGAGGCTGACCGCGTGCTCCGCCGCTTGCCCTTCGGCAACCTGGGCTTCGCCCGGATCGACCACCATCGCTGGGTGCGCACGGGGCTCGCCGAGGCAGTCTACGGGCCGGGCAAGACGCCCGCCCAGTGTGCAGCGATTGTCGCCGGTCTCCTGGCTTCGCCGATCTCGGCGCCCGTGGTGCTCACGCGTGCCGACGAGCTCCAGGTCGAGGCCGTGCTATCACGCAACCCCGGCGGCCAGATCGTCAGCTCGACGGTTGTCTGGAACGCACGGCCGCCGCGCGCCGGACGGATCGCCGTGATCAGTGGCGGAACGGGTGATCTGCCCGTCGCCGACGAATGCAGAGCAACCCTCATCGCCTACGGATAGCGAGCGAGCCTCAGACCGCCGAGACCTCTCGGCGCGGGACAGGACCTTGATGATGGCGGTCTGAGCCTCGCTCGGAGGGGCGCCGCGTTGTAGAGCCGGACCTTGGTCCGGGCC
>JAJYDP010000071.1:0-5742 GCA_021777365.1 Chloroflexota bacterium
ACGTCTTTGAGCTGTTCGCCCTCTGCGCGCCGCTCGATTGCTCGGGGACGCCCTCCGCGGTGGACGTGCGCCGCGCGCTGGCTGGACGGGTCATCGGCGAGGCGCGTCTGACCGGCACGTACCGTCGGCGAGCGTCGTAGGCGCATCCGGCGGGCCGCCACGGCGGTCGGCGCGGCGAGGGACATGCGCGGTGGCGCCGTCACGGAGGACGGAACTGGAACCCGGCGCCATCCGCGGAGGGCGGGCCTGCGCCATCAGGGGATCGTGCAAGGCGGCGGGTTCCGGCCAGTGCCATCCGACCTCGCGGGTAAGATCGGCCGAGCGTCTGCGCGGATCGTCGCAACGCCACACTGCCACCCGTGGAGGCAGGAGCATCACCCGGCACGTCGGATGCCCCGGTCGGGCACGCGGCCGCGCGTGCAGTCGCGACGGCCCGCCCGTGCGAGTCGGACCGCGGGGAGTGGGGTGGGACTTGTCCGGTGTGTGGCCAGCGGCTTCCGCCCCGCCCCGACTCGCTGTCCTCGGGGGACGCCGCGCGCGCCACGGCGGCACGGGCATCGTTGAACCAAGGGCGGCGGGTGCAGGCGAGGTCATCGTCAGCGGGCCGTCGCCCCGGCTTGGTCGAGGGGGTCGTTCTGGGCCTCGTCAATGGGCCTGCTCGCTGGCGTGGGCCTGACCCGGCTGGGACGGGCGATCGCCTCCATGCCCTCGGCCGCGCCGCCCACCCCCGCCGTCGTCGGGCCCCCGGGGCACCCGCGATCACCACCGTCACGACGGGCGGGACGACCGTGACGGCCGGCACGGCCATCGCGTATCGCCCCGCCGCCCGGGGTAGCGCTCAGTGCGCGGGCTCTGTCGCGAACGTCGCGAGCGCCTCGCTCGAGGGAACGAAGTAGTACGCGCCGGTCAGGGCGCGCGCGAAGTCGGTCAGCCGGTCGCGGGGTCCGCCTCCGCGGCCCGTCATGCTCTCGAGCATCGCGTCGAGCCGTTCGCGGTCTCGGCTGAAGCCCACGAAGATCGTGCCGTGCCGGGTGAGCGTGCCGTAGCCGATGTTGCGTCGGAAGATGCGCCCGAAGCGCTCCTGGTCGGTGCGGGCGACGTGCGACGTCTCCGGCCTCGGGTCGAGCTCGTCGCCCTCGAGCTTCCGGCGCCCCATCACCTGTTCCTGCTGCGGGACCGGCAGGGCCTCCCAGCGGGCGGCGTCGTGCTCCCACTGTTGGAGCAGCAGCACGCTCCCGCCGTCGCCGGGCGCGCCCCGCTCCACGGTCACCGCCGCCGTCGCCTCCACCAGCGTGGGGTTCTCGGTGCCGTCCACGAAGCCCGTCAGATCGAGATCTCGGTGGTAGGGCCAGCCGACCATCTCGTGCGCCAGGGTGGCGTGCGGCGCCAGCGCCGACACGACGCCGCGGGAGACGTCGAAGACGACGTCATACGCCGCGCCGGCCAGCCACACGACCACGTCGTGCTGCGTCGCCGGGAGGGTGTAGCCGTCGGCCCCGACGAGCGGCTCGCTGAACCCCGCCAGCCCGAGCGGAGAGGTGCCGGGGGCTACCGACGCCCAGAGTTCGGGACGAAAGCCGGCCACGAGGTTGACCCCGCCGATGGTGGTGCGTGGCTCCCGGAGGCGCGCCACGCGGCGGACCAGCTCGCGCTCGTCAGCCCCGCGGCGCCCGTCGAGCTCGAGGTAGGCGTGCGACAGCGTGCCGAGCGCGAAGATGCCGGTCTGGGGCGTGGCCACCGGGGCAGCATACCGAGCCAAGCGCGCCGCTACCGAGGGCCATTCGGAACCCCCTGGCGCGGGCGACTCCGGGACAGGCGCGAGAGTCCGCCGCCGGATGGCTGAGACCGCATCGGCCGCGCGACGCCGGCTCGCTGCGCAGGTCCCCGACCCGTGCGCCCCTACGGTGCTCGACGGGCAGGCCGCTGCGCGAGATGAATGGCCCGGCCGCGTGGAGTTGGACTTCGCCCTCGCGCTCGGGCCGCACCTGCGCCGGAACCCTCGGCTTCGGCCGCGGGTGCCGCCACGCGGCGATGATCCCGGGCTCCCGACCCGGCGCGACGTAGCAGGCCAGGAGGAGCGTGACGCTCAGCCTCGATCGGCGAGCGTCCTTGTTGCGGCCCTCACGCCGGGGCCCCCGGGTCGACCGCATTGTCCCTGCCGGGCTGCCAGCCGCCGCGCGATGGCGTGGGTGGTGGTGCCGGCCGAGATCCCGGCTGCGACGCCCGGCTGCACCAGGGCCGCGACCGCCTCGGCGATCGCCGGCTTCTCCGCCTGCTGCAGGGCAGGCTTGGTGGTGAAGCCCGGCTCGAATGGCGCGCTCCCAGGGACCGCGGTGGCGCCCCCGTGGACCTTCGCAAGCAGGCCCCAAGTGTGCCGGACCTCGAGGTCCCGGCCGACCGTCATGTCCGTCCCCCACGAGGTCGGCTACCCGCACCGAGCCGTCGGTGGCGGAGACCAGGATCGCACGCGAGTGAACCGATCCGCCGGGCAGCGACGCACCTGCTGCCGCGCTGGCGGACAGCCTCCTGCCGGTGCCAGCAGGTCTCGCGCGCGGTCGCATCACCGCCTTCGCCGGGACCGTGCACGGGTCCCTGATCCCTCGACCGATCCGCAGAGCCGCGACGGCCGCACCGAGTGTCGGGCCGCAGCGCCGGAACGCCAGGGCGCCGTGGCGTGATAATGACTGCGCTCCGCGTCTCGAGTCTCTGCAGCCCGTGAGGGTGGCGATGCGCGTTACCCGGTCGACGACCGAGTCGGGATCACTTCTCCGAGTCCCCAGCCGTCCAGTCCGGCCGCTGGGCCCGCGCGAGCTGCCGAGTGAACGCGGACCGCTGCTCGACCTCATCCTGGACAACATCCCAGAAGCGGTGTTCTGGAAGGATCTGAGCCTGGTCTACCAGGGCTGCAACCGCGAGTTCGCACGTGACGCGGGGCTCGCCAGCCCAGACGAGATCGTGGGCAAGACCGACGATGACTTGGCCTGGGACGTGGAACAGGTGATCGCTCGTCAAGGCGCAGACCGAGCCGTCATAGAGACAGCGACTGCGGCGCACCACGTCGTCGAGCCGCTCACTCGGGCAGACGGCGTGATCATTTGGGTCGAGGTCAGCCGCGTTCCCCTCAGGGACCGGACCGGGACGGTGACGGGAATCCTGGGCGCCTACACGGACGTCACCGATCGCCGTGGGGCTCAGGAGGCCCTCTACGAATCGCAGCAGATGCTGCAGCTGATCATGGACAACATCCCGCAGCGCATCTTCTGGAAAGACCGCCACTCGGTGTACATGGGGTGCAACATCCACTTCGCCCGGGGCGCGGGCCTCGCCACGTCAGACGCAATCGTGGGCAAGACCGACTTCGAGTTGCCGTGGGCGAACGAGGAGGCGGCCTGGTACCGCGAGGTCGACCAGCGGGTAATGCGCAACGACGCCGCGGAATACCACATCATGGAGACGCAGCTGCAGGCGACCGGTCAACGAATGTGGGTCGACACAAACAAGGTGCCCCTCCACGACAGCGACGGTCGTGTGGTTGGCGTCTTGGGCACCTTCGAGGACATCACGGAGCGGAAGCGAGCGCAGGAAGCCCTGCAAAGAGCCCACGATGAGTTGGAGGTGCGGGTCAAGGAGCGCACCGGCGAGTTGCGTGCGATCAATGACCAGCTGCAGCTCGAGATTGCCGAGCGGCGGCAAGTCGAGGCAACCGAACACGAGCAGCGGACCCTCGCCGAGGCGCTCCGCGACACGGCCGCCCTGCTCAACAGCACGCTCGATCTCGAGCAGGTCCTCGACCTGATCCTGTCCCAGATCGGGCGTGTTGTCCGGCACGACACGGCAAGCATCGTCCTCGTGGAGGCCGGCCTGGTCGGGGTGGCGAGATACCGCGGACGCCCCCAGAACGGACGGCGTGCGGATCAGGCAGCTGGTCGACGGTATCGGCTCGAGGAACTGCCGACGCTCCGCACGATGGCCACCACGCACGCTCCGCTGATCATCACCGACACACGCACATCGGCCGACTGGGTGGAGCTCAAGAACGAGGAATGGGTCCGCTCTTACATGGGTGCTCCGATCACCTTCGAGGACGATGTCATTGGGTTCATCAACTTGAACGCGGCGACCCCCGGTTTCTTCGAGCCGCACCAGACAGAGCGCCTCCGCGCCTTCGCCGACCAGGCGGCGATTGCCATCCGGAATGCCCGCCTGTACGAGCAAGCCCAGGCGATGGCGGCACTCGAGGAGCGCCAGCGATTGGCCCGCGACCTCCATGACGCCGTCAGCCAGACGCTCTGGACGGTGTCGCTTATGGCCGACGTGATGCCGGAGTTGTGGGAGCAAGACGCGCCGGAAGGTCGACGTGCGCTTGGGGACCTCCGGCGCCTCACCGGGGGGGCGCTGGCTGAGATGCGGACGCTGCTTCTGGAGCTGCGCCCGACTGCACTGTGGGAAGCCAACCTCGATGACTTGCTGCGCCAACTGGCCGCGGCGACGATGAGCCGTAAGAAGGTCGACGTCGTGGTCTCGGTCCGTGGCTCCCGCCACGTGCCGGCGGAACTGCAGGTCGCGTTGTACCGGATCGCACAAGAGGCCCTGAACAACGTGACGAAGCATGCTCGGGCAACCCGAGTCGCAGTGGCCCTTGCAACTGGCGGCGCCCGCGTCGACCTGTGGATCCGCGACAACGGCCGGGGCTTTGAAGTCCACGATCGATCATCCGACCACCTGGGGCTCCAGATCATGCATGAGCGCGCTGTCACGGTAGGTGCGCGGCTGACGGTGGCCAGTCGAGTTGGCCAGGGGACTACCGTTCATGTTTCCTGGAAGCAGCCAGCGGCCCCGCCGGTCAGGAGCGGCGCGACATGACTCGCCGAGGATGTATCCGCGTCATGGTTGTGGACGATCACGACATGCTGCGGCAGGGTCTCGCTATCTTCCTTCATGTCTCGCGAGACCTGGCCCTCGTCGGGGAAGCGTCGAATGGCGAGGACGCAGTGCGGCTGTGCCGTGAGCTCGTTCCCGACGTCGTCCTGATGGATCTGGTCATGCCGGAAATGGGCGGAGTCCGCGCGATCGAGCTGATTCACCAGGCCCAACCGGGAATCCGCATTATCGCGCTGTCGAGTTTCGGCGAGGATCAGCTGGTGAAGGCAGCGATCAAGGCGGGCGCGACCAGTTACCTGCTCAAGAACATCTCGGCGGCCAACCTTGCAGCGGCGATCCGAGCGACTTGGGCAGGGTTGCCTACGCTGGCTCCAGAAGTCGCGCCTGCGCTGGTCGGGGCGGGGGTCGCTGGCCCCTGCTTGGGGCGCGGATCGGACCTCACGCGCCGGGAGCGAGAGGTGCTCGCCCTGATGGTGGAGGGACTCTCGAACGTTGAGATGTCCGGCCGTCTCCGCGTGAGCCCGTACACGGTGAAGAACCACGTCAGCAGCGTCCTCGGAAAGCTCGGCGTGAGTAGCCGCACGCAGGCTGTCAGCTTGGTTCTGCAGCGCGACAGGGTCCGTCCGGACTAGCCCGAAGTCACCTGTCGAGACTCGCTCCCCTGCCTCATGCGCGGCGCACGTGTGCACCCGACACTCGTGCTGTCAGCGCCGCTGGTCGGATAGCGGTGCGCGAGCGAGAGGAGGTTGGCGTGGCGACGAGCGAGACCGAGACCAAGGAAACCATTCCGCTGTGGCTCGCGGTGGCCATCACCGTGGTCGTGTCGCTTCCCTTTGGCCTGTACCTCGACAAGTACAACCT
>JAJYDP010000071.1:5752-12216 GCA_021777365.1 Chloroflexota bacterium
GTTCATCGTGTGGGCCGAGTACTTCGCGCTGGGCGCGAAGCCGGACGCGCTCCGCATCATGCTGCCCGCCTATGCCCTGGCCGCCGTGCTGACCGGCGTCACGATGGTCGCCGTCTCGGTGCTGGCGCCCAGCCTGCCTCAGAACTGGGCGCTGGCGATCTGCCTGTTCATCGGCGTGGGCGCGATGGTCTACATCATGCGCTACAGCAAGACCCTGCAGGCCGGCTCGTTGCCCTACTTCAACGGCATCTCGATGCTGCTGGGGGTCTACTTCACGGGCGCCTACCCGACCACAGCGTTCACCACGGATGCACACCTGCTGCCGCTGGTGGCCGCCCTCTGGGCGATCCTGGGCGGCGTCCTCGGCGCCGCGCTCGGGTGGTTCAACGTGACGATCACGTTCCCCCGGCCGGTGTCGCGCAGCTCGTCGGCGCAGGCCGGCACGCCGGCGAAGATCTGATCGGCAGAGGGAGATCGAGATGACCAAGACTGTCGTGATCGTCGGCGCCCTGGACACGAAGGGCAAGGAGTTCGAGTTCATCAAGGATCTCGTCAAGGGGCAGGGCCTCCAGACGCTGGTCGTGGACTTCGGCGTCATGGGGTCCCCCGCCTTCACGCCCGACATCGGACGGACGGAGGTTGCGGCCGCCGGTGGCGGCGATCTGAGCCGCCTGAGCTCCGGCGAGCACAAGGACCAGGCCATGCGAACCATGGCCGAGGGCCTGAGCGTCGTGGTACGCCGGCTGCACGACGAGGGCAGGCTCGACGGGATCATCAGCATGGGCGGCAGCGGCGGCACCTCGATCGCCACGTCGGCCATGCGCGGGCTCCCCGTGGGGGTGCCCAAGCTGATGGTCTCCACCATGGGGGGCGGGGATGTCAGTCCCTTCGCGGGCACCAAGGACATTACCTTCATGCCCTCGATCGTCGATGTGGCCGGCTTCAACCGGATCAGTCGCCGGATCTACGCCAACGCGGCCGGGGCGATCGCCGGGATGGTGCAGGCCGAGGTGCCCGCCGCCGAGGAGAAGCCGCTCATCGCCGCGTCGATGTTCGGCAACACCACCGTGGCGGTGGACCACGCCCGGGAACTCCTCGAGGCCCAGGGCTACGAGGTGCTCGTGTTCCATGCCACGGGCACCGGCGGCCGGACCATGGAAGGGCTCATCGCCGACGGCTTCATCACGGGCTCGTTCGACTTCACCACCACCGAGCTGGCCGACGAGGTGTGCGGGGGGATCTTGAGCGCGGGACCGGAGCGCTGTCTGGCGGCGTCACGGGCCGGCATCCCCGCGGTGCTCGTGCCCGGCTGCGTCGACATGGCCAACTTCGGCGGGCTCGAGACGGTCCCGGAGAAGTACCGCGGCCGGCTGCTCTACCAGTGGAACCCCAACGTGACGCTCCTGCGCACCAACGTCGAGGAGAACCGCCGCATGGGGGCGATGCTGGCGGCCGCGGCCAACGCCGCCACGGCCCCGGTGGCGGTCCTCCTGCCGCTCGGCGGCGTCTCGATGCTTGACTCCGAGGGCCACGAGTTCTGGGATCAACAGGCCGACGCCGCCTGCTTCGAGGCCATCAAGACGAACCTGAAGCCGGGCATCCCGGTCATCGAGATGCCCGAGAACATCAACGATCCCGCATTCCCCGAGCGAGCCGTGGCGACGCTGCTCGGGATGCTCGGCTAGTCGCGCCCCCAGGCCAGGAGGTACACCATGGCGATCCCGCGCGAGGAGATCCTGCGCCGCCTGCACGAGCAGGGAGCGGCCGGCCGGCCCATCGTGGGTTGCGGCGCCGGCACCGGCATCTCGGCCAAGATGGCCGAGGCGGGGGGCGCCGATCTCATCATCATCTACAACTCCGGGCGCTACCGGATGGCCGGGCGCGGCTCGCTGGCGGGCCTCCTCGCCTACGGCGACGCCAACGGCATCGTGGTGGAGATGGCGGCCGAGGTCCTGCCGGTGGTCAAGGACACCCCGGTGCTGGCGGGCATCAACGGCACCGACCCGTTCCGCCTGATGCCGGTGTTCCTGCGCCAGCTCAAGGAGATCGGGTTCTCGGGCGTCCAGAACTTCCCCACCGTCGGACTCATCGACGGGAGCTTCCGGGCCAACCTCGAGGCCACCGGGATGGGCTACGACAAGGAGATCGAGGCCATCCGGCTCGCCCACGAGCTCGACCTCTTCACGGCCCCCTACGTCTTCAACACCGACGACGCGAAGGCGATGGCGACGGCGGGGGCCGACGTGCTGGTGGCCCACGTGGGCCTCACCACGGCGGGCACCATCGGGGCCGGCGTGGCGCTCACCCTCGACCAGGCGATCGAGCGGGTGCTGACCATCGCCGAGGCCGGGCGTGCGGTGCGCTCGGACATCCTGGTGATCTGCCACGGCGGCCCGTTCGACGAGCCGCAGAACGTGGGGACGGCGCTCGCGCACATGCCCGGCATCGCGGGCTTCTTCGGCGCCTCGAGCATCGAGCGCTTGCCCACCGAACGGGCCATCCGCGGGCAGGTGGAGGAGTTCAAGGGACTGGCGCTCGCGGCGCCGGCGCCCGTCGGCGCGTAAGGAGCGTCGAACCCGCGTTGACGGAGGGGCGGTGGCGCGGCTCGGTCCGACCACTGCCTCCTCTCGCGTCAGATGACAGCGCGGGCGCGAAGCGAACCGCTCGGGAGGCGAGCATGGCAAAGTCGTGCTACAGGACTGTGATCGACCAGCCGGCCGACGAGGTCTGGGCAGCAGTCCGGGACTTCAACGGCCTGGCGACCTGGTTTCGGTCGGCCGCCAGCGCGAGCGAGATCGAGGGAGGCAAGAGTGGCGAGGCGGTCGGCGCCGTGCGCGGCTTCCTCTTCGGCGACACACACATCCGAGAGCATGTCGTCGCCCTGTCGGACGCCGAGCGTTCGTACGCCTACGAGTTCTGCGACCCTGCGCCGTTCCCGGTCCTCCACTGCCTCTCGACGCTGCACGTGACGCCGGTCACCGAGGGGGACCAGGCGCTGGTCGAATGGTGGTCGACGTTCGACTGCGACACGAGCGAGATCGACCACTGGAGAGGGTTCTTCGCCGGCGAGGTGTTCAACCAGCCCTCAAGGGTCTCCGGCAGTACCTCGCGACGTGATGAGGCCCCCCGCTCCTACTCGACACCGGGCGGCCATCGTTCTTGGCCCGCCTTTCCATGAGGAGGTCATCGTGAGCACTATCGTCGAGTCTACCGATCTGGTCGTTGTGACGCGGTACACGCGTGGCGTGATCGGGCCGAGCCTCGGGACGGTTGGGACGGTTAGAGACGGCGGACGCATCCGTACCGTGACGCCGCCCGGCTGCTGGGGCCCGATGATCACGCCCATCTTCGCCGGAGGTCACGAGGTCTCCTGGCCGGTGGCCGTCGACGGCGCCAGGGTGGGCGACGCCATCGCCATCAGCATCGACAAGGTTGAGGTCCGTTCCCGCGCGACCAGCTCGGGGACCATGACCACCAACCCAGACGCGTTCGGGAGCGACCCATTCGTCGACCGCAAGTGCCCCGGGTGCGGCACGCCCTGGCCGGAGACCCGCCTCGAGGGTACCGGTTCCGAGGCCGTGCGGTGCGCGACCTGCGGCGCCGAGTGCAGCCCGTTCAAGTTCGACGAGGGGTACACGATCACCTTCGACGACGACCGGGTCATGGGCCTGACGGTCGACGCGCGGGTCGCGCACGCGTTCGCCCTCGACGCTCGCGAGGTCGCGGCCCTGCCCGAGGGCAGCGAGCAGCACCCGATCCTCGTGTATGAACCCCACACCATCCCCGGCACCCTCTCGCGGCTGCGCTCGTTCATCGGCAACATCGGGACGATTCCGTCGAAAGACATGCCCGACTCCCACAATGCCGGCGACTTCGGCTCGTTCCTCGTCGGGGCCTCGCACAAGTTCGCCCTGACCGAGCAGGAGCTCAAGGAGCATCGCACCGACGGCCATCTCGACTGCGACTCGGTGCGCGCCGGAGCCATCCTGGTGGTCCCCGTCAAGGTGGACGGTGGCGGGATCTACATGGGCGACGCGCACGCCAACGAGGGCGACGGGGAGCTCTCGCTGCACACCACCGACATCACGGCGGAGGTCGAGGTGCGGGTGGACGTGCTGAAGGACGTGCACCTCGAAGGGCCGGTCCTGCTGCCGGTCGCCGAGGACCTGCCCTGGATCGCCCGGCCATTCACGACGGAGGAGATCGAGCGGGGACGCAGGCTCGGCGAGCGCCACGGCGTGCAGGTCCACGCGGACGTCGTCCCGATCCAGGTCATCGGAACTGGATCGACCATCAACGATGCCGCCGACAACGCCATCGCCCGAGCGGCGACGCTGCTTGGCATCAGCCAAGCAGAGGTTCGTAACCGCTGCACGATCAGCGGCGACGTCGAGATCGCCCGGCTGCCGGGGGTGGTGCAGCTCACCATGCTGGCACCCCTCGACCTGCTCGACCGCGCCGGCCTCGGGGACCTGGCGCGAAGGCAGTACGGTCTCTGATCTCTTGCCGAAGACGCGGAGCAGTGAACAAGGCGAGCGGGGCTACCTTCCCCGGCGGCCGCTCGTTGTGAATGGAGGCCGCCAGCCCGACTGGCGGGCAGACGGCCCGGAGACGCCGGCCCCGTCTGCCCACGCTATCGCACACGTTAGAGGTGCCAGTGCCGCAGCGACGCCTGGAGCGAAGAAGCGCGGGCCTGCGCGGAGCAGACGCGGTCGATGGCGCGCCCAGCGTGCCACGACTGCAGCGGATCGGGCCGGGGCGGCAGCAGCTGCCCTCAGACCGGACAGATCCCACCCCCGTCTCCTTGGTCGGACTCGCAGGGTCGGTCGGCGGGCGGTCGAGCGGCGAGGAGGTCGTCGCGTGCATAGTGCAACCGATTGTGCGCCCCTCACCGACTGTGCGCCCGTAGGCACGCGCCGGAAGGGCGCGTCTTGACCATCGGCACTGGTCGCCCGGCCCACGCCCTGCAGCCATGCTCCGCTCCGGGGTGCCAGCCAGCGGCCTGCCCCGCCGGGGAGCGGCCGAGTGGCCCTACCCGGGCGGGGCGGCCGCGCGCCATACTGGGCGCGCACGGATCGGACCCCGGCGCGCGCCCACGATGGATCAGGGGCGAGCGGGTCCGAGGTGCGCGAGGTCCCCCGCAGGATGGCACCGAAGACGCGCATCACGGTTCCAGCGGGCGCTCGCCCGGCCCCACCCGAGGGCAGCACGTCGCGCGCCCCCGATGCGCCCACCGCCGCGGCGTACCGGCGCGCGGCCGGTCAGCGCTGCTGGGCCTGCAACGCCCCCGACAGCGAGCCCGTGCGGCTGCAACGCCGGGCCGGGGCGCGCTGGGTCACCGATGCGACGGTGCAGCTCTGCACGGCCTGCCTGGCGGCGCTGCGCACGCCGCGCCTGGTCCGCCAGCTCGGCCTGGGGCGCGCGGCGGCGGCGCGACCCGCGAGTCCGGCGCCCGCCCCGGCGGCGCCCGTGGAGCGTGCCGGTCTTGAAGCGGACGCGCCCGACGAGCCACCGCCGCTGACGCTGCTCAGGGGCGCCTGACCCCGGGTCGACTGTCGGGCGGCGTCACAATCTCGTGCGCGGGTCGGCTCGCGCGAGCCGGTGGGGTGTGGTGAGACAGGGCAGCCGATGACCCCGCGCGTCGCACCCGCGTGAGCCTGAGGAGATGGCACGACACGCCCGCGACGCCCCCAGCGCCGAGCCGGCAGCCGCACACGATCGTGCGGCCGTCGGCGGCGCGGACCGCCAGCGCGTGCGGGCCCCCAGGGCGTTCGTTGTCTCGCGCGATCGCGATCGTTCGGTGCCCGTTTGGTGTTGTGCGCCCTACGCCTTCGGCGGGGGCGCTGGCGCGCCCTTGGCCGGCGGCGGGGCAGCCGGCTTCGCCTGCTTCGGCTTCTTCGCCTTCTTGGGGTTCGTGTCGCCCATGGTCGCCCTTCCTTCGGGGACTGCTGTCTACCCTGCTCGGCGATGATAGGCCGCGCGGGCCACTGGTACCACCGGGGGTACCGATACATCACCGGGCCATCGTGAACGGTGCCACCGGGGCCCGGTGGCCACCCGCAGGAGCGACTCCACAAGGGAATCTCGCGGTGAACCGAGGTTGCCGCTACCCCCCGGTCGTGACCCGCTCCGGTTCCTGCAGCAGCTCCACCACGGCCGCCAGGAAGGCCGCGGCGGGCGCCCCGTCCAGGACGCGGTGGTCGAAGGTCAAGCTCAGCACCATCAGCGTGCGCACCACGACAGCGCCCGCCACGACGGCGGGTCGTGGGCGGGCCCGCCCGAGCCCGAGGATCGCCGTCTGCGGTGGGTTCAACAACGGCGTGAAGGCATCGATGCCGTGACCGCCGAGGTTGGTGACGCTGAAGATGCCGCCTTCGGTCTCCGCGGGTGCCAACCGACCCGTGCGCGCGCGATCGGCCAGGTCGGCGATCTCGCGTCCGATGACCTCGAGACCTTTGCGGTCG
>JAJYDP010000071.1:12226-12861 GCA_021777365.1 Chloroflexota bacterium
GCCGCGCGGACGACCGGCACGACCAGGCCGTCATCGAGCGCCACGGCCACGCCGATGTCGATCCGCTCGGGGAGCACCAGGCCTTCCTCGGTCCAGCGAGCCCCCACCCGCGGGTGCTCACCGAGGGCGAGCGCGCAGGCCCGCACGACGGCCTCCGTGTACGAGACGCGGCGACCCCACTCGGCGGTGAGCCGCTCGAGCTGCTGGTCGAGCGCGGTGACGTCGGCCTCTGCGGTGAGGGTGAGCTGCGCCGTCGAGGCCAGGCCCTGGAGGAGCCGTTCGGCGATCGTGCGGCGCATCGGCGTGAGTGGTTGGAGGCGACCATGCGACGCGAGGGGCGCACCGACGCCGCCGGGCAGGCGGTCCGCGGCGGCGCGGATGTCGGACTCGACGATGCGGCCGCCGGGGCCCGTGCCCGCGACGGTCGCGAGGTCCACGGCCAGCTCGCGCGCCAGCCGCCTCGCGGCCGGCGACGCGGGCCCGCCCGGTTCCGCTGCGACGGCCGCGGGCGCGGCGGCTTCTGCCGCGGCAGCAGGGGCAGCAGGGGCTTCCTCGCCGGCCGCAGTCTCGATGACCACCAGGACGGCGCCCTGGGCGACCACGCCGCCGGGCGCGATGCGCAGCTCCCCGATGCG
>JAJYDP010000898.1 GCA_021777365.1 Chloroflexota bacterium
CGTGCTGACCGATCCGGACGCCCCCCTCGGCGCGACCTGCGACCCGGCCGATCCGGCCGACGTGGCGCGCGCGATCCGATCGATCCTGGAGCTGCCGGCGGATGCACTGGCCGACCTGCACCGGCGCTGTCTGCGGGCTGCCCACGAGCGATACAACTGGGAGACCGAGGTCGCGCGACTGACCGGGCTCTACCGCGACCTGGTGGGTGACGGCGGACGGTGATGGGCGACCAACCCATCCCGGGGCCTCGCGTCGTCCTGCTGTTCGCCAACACCGCCGAGCACAACTCGCGGGCCGTGCGCATGACCCGGACGCTCCTCGAGGCCGGCTGCGCGGTCACCTGGGTCGCCCGCGCGGCGCCCGGTCTCCCGGATCGCGAGGTTCGGGAGGGCTACGAGCTGCTCCGGGTGCCGCCTCCCCCCGAACCCCGCTGGCTGCCGGCGCCGCGGCTACCCGCACCGGGTACGGAGCCGCGATCGCCCGGTCCCGGCACGTCGTCGCGCCCCGGCCTGGCGGCGCGGCGCCTTCTGCTCGACGGCCCGGGCCGGCTCCTGCAGGCGCTGCGCTACCAGGTGGTGGCGCGCCGCTGGGCGGCGGCGGTCGAGCGTGTCGCCCCGCCCGCCGACGTCTGGCAGGCCGACGGCCTGGTGATGCTCCCCGTCGCGCTGCGTCTCCGGGCCCGACGCGGCGGACGCGTTCTCTACGACTCGCTCGAGATCCACGTCGAGAGCGGGCGGTTCGCGCGGTTGCCACGGGCATGGCGGTGGCTGCTGGCGCGCCGCGAGCGCACCTGGGCCCAGTCGGCCGACGCCGTCATCACCGTGAGCCGTCCCTATGCGGACGCGCTCGCCCGCCGGCTCGGGCTCCAACCGACGATCGTGATGAACTGTCCGCCCGCCCCGCTGACCCCGGCCCCGGGCGAGCTCGGAGGCCCACGCCGGCCGCGCCGGTTCCACCAGCTGCTCTCGCTCGAACCGGACGCGGCGGTGGTGCTGTATCACGGGTACCTCTTCCCCCACCGCGGGATCGAGCGGCTCTTCGAGGCGATCGCGCTCGTCCCCGGCGCGCACCTCGTGGTGATGGGGTTCGGGCCGCGCTTCGGGGCCTACGAGGCGCAGGCGGCCGCCCTGCCGCACGCCACCCGGGTGCACGTCGTGCCGGGCGTGCCCCCGGAGTCCCTGATCGACTGGGTCGCGTCCGCAGATGTCGCCGCGATGCCGATCGAGGGCAACACCCTCAACCACAAGCTGACCACCCCGAACAAGCTGTTCGAGGCGCTCGCGGCGGGCGTCCCCGTGGTTGCCAGCGACCTGCCGGGAATGGCGCCGATCGTGCGAGAGACCGGCGCGGGCGTGCTCTGCGACCCGGACGATCCGGCCGGCATCGCCCGGGCGATCCGGGCGATTCTCGACGCGCCGGAGGCGCGGCGCCGCAGCTTCCGCGAACGTGCCTTCGCGGCCGCGCGGGCCACCTACAACTGGGAGCGCCAGGCCGACGCGTACCTGGGGGTCATGCGATCGCTCGGGGTCACGGCAGGCCAGCCTGCGCGGTCAGCGCCGTGACGGCGCCCGCTCAGCCGCGGGGGATGAGCCGCCCCACGCGCTGCGCCAGTCGCCGAAGCGTCGCCGGGGCTGGCCGCAGGGCTCCATCGCGCCGGCGCGCATCTGCCGCCGCGCGCATCGCCTCCTCCACCGCCGTGGCCCGCGCCGCCGCCCGCTCCTCGTCGGTGCCGTCCCCCATCGTCCAGGTCACGCGGTACGGCTGGAACCCCATCTGCTCCTTGAAGAAGCGCAGCCCGTCCGTGCCGGACGCGTGGAGGTTGTACATCGCGTAGCGCAGGTCCGCACCGGCCATCAGGTCGCGCACCGCCTCGGCCACCAGCAGCGACATGATCCCCGACTTCATGTGTTCGCCGTGGCCCAGGATGGTCGAGAAGAGGCACATCTCGCCGATCACGTAGACCCACGCATACGCGTAGAGGTGGCCCTCGCGCAGCACGCCGTACTGGCGCAGCGCGTGGCGCGGGCAGGGAAAGTCGGGGAGCGGGCCTCGCGGGGCCGGTGGCACCTGGTAGGCCTCGCCCATCGGGCGCCCCTGGCGTTCCGGCATCGAGGTATTGATCGCGAAGATGTCGTCGAGGTAGACGTCGCGCTCGATGGGGGCGAAGACGTAGCCTTCGCGGCCGGCCCGGCGCACCTTCTGCCGCATCCAGTACGCGTGGGACGAGCCCCAGTACGTGTCGAACGTGGGCGGCGTCACCAGGATCGAGCAGCCATCCTCGTACCTGCCCACCCGCGGGTCGCGCGCGCTCTGGGCGGTGAACTGGGCGTAGAACCGGTCGGGATACTGGACGCAGTGGGGGTCCGCGGTGTCCTCGCGGAGGAAGCTGATGGTCAGCGGCGGGTACGACGTCATCGGGCACGCCATGCTAGCGTACGTCGGCTCTCGGGGACCCGCGGCGCTCCGCACAGGGCGGCCGAGCGCCGTGGAAGGTGGTTGCATGCCCGAGATGGTGCCGCCGCGATGACCCTGGACGCGCGGGTCCGCGCCCTCGCT
>JAJYDP010000899.1 GCA_021777365.1 Chloroflexota bacterium
TCCGATCTGAGGTTCTCACCCATGGCCACCGCCGCTCCGGACGCCCTGCATGATACCCCAGCCGGCGACCTGCCCGCGAACCGTGCGTCGTTCCTGCGCGCCCTGCGGGCGCCAACCTCTCGCCCAACGTCGGGGTCATCGGCCGGAGCCGCCTCGAAGCGTTTCAGGCTGACCAGGTCGCGCGCTGGAAGTCATCAGACCCTTCACTGTCGGCCGAGGACATCGCCCGGGGCTACAAGCAGTCCCTGGAGGTCGAGAGCGCCTGGCGGGGCATGAAGACGACGCTCGACCTGCGCCACGCCTACCACCGCAAGGAGCAGCACATCCGCGCCCGCGTGCTCCTCTGCTGGCTGGCCCTCCTCCTGGTCCGGATCGTCGAGAACGCCGCCGGCGGGACGTGATGGGCCCTGCGCTTCGAGCTCGGGAAGCTGCACCTCGGGCGCTTCAGCGGGTCATACCCACCGACACGTGCTGAACTCCAGCGAACTCAGAACTTGCCTCGCGTGCTCCCTGCCGCTGACTCTCGATCAGCGGACCTGATCGTGCGGCATCATCCCGGCGACTGCTCCGGCGCGCCGCCCGCGCTCGGCCCTGACGACAGCCCCACAAGCTCCGGGGAGTAGTAGCGCCGAGCGCGCGTTCGTCCCTGAGCCGCGACAAGACCCGCCCGCGCCAGGTCGTTGAGGAGATGGCGCGCAAGCGCCGCGTCCTCTCCGAGCACGGTCGACGCTTCTGGCACAGACAGACTGCCCCTTCGCCGAACTTCGTCCAGGAGCCTCTGCCGCTGACGTACGCGAGCTTCAAGGCCGGATGCACCGGCCCGGAGCACGATCTCGTCGGATAGCACGTAGCGCGTTCCCCCTCGTTCCCCTGTACGCACGAGGAGACCCTTCGCGATGGCTCCGGCGATCAGCGAGTCCTCGTCAACGTCGGGCATCACTGCTCTGACGCGGCGTGGCGTGATCGCCTCCTCTCTGCGGGTGAGCACGAGCATCCGTCGTTCCGCCGGAGTGAGCCCGAGGTGCCCAAGCAGGGCGAGCCACGCCTGATCCTCAGGGGTCAACAGCGAGCGAGAGTAGAGCGTGACGACTACAGAAGCGGGACCGGCATTGATGAGAGGCGGCTCCATGAGACGAGCCTCCATCTCCCGGTACATCCTGTCGATGCCCTCTCCGTATTCCTCCACCAATCCCAGGAGCTTCAGGACTGCCATGGTCCGTCGGTTGCGGGAGTAGTGCTCTTCCCGAATGTTCTCCAGGGTGATGTGGCCAGGCAGTGGCCCTGGGCTGTGCACCTCCATGCGGTCGTCCCAGATCGTCACATCCACCGTTGCGCCGGGCAGCCCGTAGTCGCGATGGGCCAACGCGTTGAGGACAGCCTCGCGCACAGCTGCTACTGGGTAGGAGGGGAGGGTCTCCCGATGTGTCCCGACGACGGCCTGATAAGTCGGCGTGTTCCGCTGAACGAACTCCAACACTGCGTCGAGCAATCTTGGAAGTGGACCGACAAGCTCAACCCGCGCAGTCGTGGGCCCCGGACCTGGCCCTACGCCGGCACGTCTGACAACCTGAACGCACGCGCCGGACACATACCGCCTTGGGTCGACCGCGAAGAGAAGCGCGGCAGCCTTGGTGAGCACGGTGCCTGTGGGGGGCGGCTCGATGCGAGCTACGCCAAGATCGACCAGCGCGCGGGGCACGCCGTCGCGGCGAATGCGTGGCCGTCCGGCCGCGGCGAGAGCCCTGTTCAGGATCTCGGCATCGACATCGTCCAGTGCCGCGACCGGTAGCGCATCGTCCTCAGCCGATCGCCCCTCGCGCTCGCGAACGAACCGGGCCAGGGCATCGCCAACCAACGGTTGGCTGGAGCTGCCGTGCCGGCGGAGCAGTCTCCCGTCAGGGGTGGTCACGATGCGACCCCGCACCTCAGGGACCGCCACCACGGTGATGATGTGTTCCCCGACGGTCACAGCTCGCAGCTGCACCTCGACGCCGACATCGTGTGCCGTGGCCATGGTTCGGTCGAGGGTCGCCTGATCGAGTGGGCAACCGGCGACAGATCGATCATCGCGGACGCCGAGGATGATCAGGCCGCCGTCCGTCATTGCCATGGCCGCCATGGTCTCCGTCAGACGGTCGGAACGGAGCTTGAAGTCGAGTTGTTCGTGTTCGACGCGTCCGACTACGTCCCAGAAAGCGTCGTCCGATGTCTGATCGGGGAGATCACCCAGGGCGGGGACTCGCATGGGTGTCAAGATAGCACAATCTTGATGCGCTAATGCACCTGAAGCTCGATTGAGCCAGCAAGATTGGCTAATGATGCCGACATGGCAGGACCGCATCTATGAGGGTCCAGCCGAACGTGAGCGAGAAACAGATGAGTGGGCCAGTTCCCGAGGTCCCGCCACGCTCGGCAGTCCGGCCGGTCCCGGCTTCGCTGCCGCGGTGCGGGCCACGCACGCGACGATGCGTGGGTCAGGTGCCCGTGGACGGCGTGCCCGTGGACGGCGTGCCCGCGCCGTCCGGCGCCACCACGCCGTGGTCGCGTACCAGC
>JAJYDP010000900.1 GCA_021777365.1 Chloroflexota bacterium
GGGAAGATGCGCGACACGAGCTTCCAGAACCCGGCCGCCTCGCAGGCCTCGATCAGCCCCTCGAGCGCCGCTCTCCCGGCCCCCGCCCCGCGCGCGTCCCGTGCCGCGTACACCGAGAACTCGGCCACGCCGTCGTAGCAGTCCCGCGGCCGGTAGGTGCTCGCCGCCGCCCACGCCACCACCCCGCCCCCTCGCTCGGCCACCACCACCGGATGGCGGCCCGCCTTCTCCGCCAGCCAGGCCGTCATCTCCTCCGCGGTCCTCGGCCGCGTCTCGAACGTCGCGAGCCGGTCCTCGATCCCCTCCGTGTAGATCGCGGCGATGGCGGCGGCGTCGCCGGCACGCGCCGGCCTGACCACCGTCTCGGGCGCGCCGCCGCTCACCGCTCGGGCAGCGCCTGTGCCACGTCCGAGCCCCAGTCCGGCGGGTGGCCAGTGACGGGCTGGTCGGGGCCCGCGTACGCCGGGAGCGCCGTCCGCGGCGTGTCGACGTCATGGGTCGCCCCCGGATCGCCCAGGTCGAGCATCCGTATCCGCACGCCGGCTGTCGCCAGGCCGTCGAGCAGGCGGTCCGGGGACAGGTCGGGCGGGAGGGCGCGCAGCGCGTCCAGCAGGGCGAGCGGCACCAGGGCTGGCCAGCCCGGCTCCCCCTTCCATGACGCCCGGAACACCGCCGTCGGAGCGCCTGCATGTGCCTCGATGAGGGCCGTGACGGTCCCGGCATCGATCCACGCCATGCGTGCCGGCCACACCAGGGCGGCCGTGGTCTCGCCGACCGACGCGGCCGCCGCCTCGATCCCGCCGACAATCTGCCCAGCCGGGCCCGCGCCCGGAGGCGCCGATGACGCGAGCTCCGCGGACGACCCCGAGAGCGCACCGGCGACGGCTCCATCCGGATCCGGGCCCACCGCCACGACCGGCATCGCGCCCCCGGACCAGGCGGCATCGGCAACGTGACGAACGCGCGCGACGCCGTCCACGGGCGCGGTGGCCTCCTCGGCGCTGGCGGAGATGATCACGGCGGCGACGGTCACGTCCGCGATGGTAGCAGCGCTCCATGTGCGACAATGCGACGGCCCATGACCGACCAGCCCCGCCCCACCGTGCCCGCCGCAGGCGTCACCGTCGACGGCTCGCCGGATGCGCCCGCGGATTCGGTGCGTATCCGCGAGGACGTGCGGAACGTCGCGATCGTGGCGCACGTGGACCACGGCAAGACCACGCTCGTCGACGGCCTCCTTCGCCAGACCGGTGCCTTCCGCGCGAACCAGGAGGTGGTCGAGCGCGTCCTCGACTCCCTCGACCTGGAGCGCGAGAAGGGCATCACCATCATGGCCAAGCACACGGCCGTGGAGCACGGGGGCATCCACCTCAACATCGTCGACACGCCCGGTCACGCGGACTTCGGCGGGGAGGTCGAGCGCAGCCTGCTCATGGTCGACGCGGTCCTCCTGCTGGTGGACGCCTCGGAGGGACCGCTCCCGCAGACGCGCTACGTGCTCCAGAAGGCGATGGCCCGGCGATTGCCCGTGATTGTCTGCCTCAACAAGATCGACCGGTCCGACGCACGCCCCGCCGAGGTGCTCGACGACGTGTACGAGCTGTTCATCGACCTGGGCGCCGACGAGCACCAGATCGAGTTCCCGGTCGTCTACACGAACGCGAAGGCTGGCACGGCGTCGCTCGACCCGGCGGTCCCCGGCACCGACCTGCGGCCGCTGCTCGATCTGCTGGTGCGGGTCACGCCCCCGCCGACATACCGGGAGGGGTACCCGCTGCAGCTGCTCGTCACGAACCTCGCGGCGAACGAGTACGTGGGCCGCATGGCCGTCGGGCGCATCTGGAACGGCACCATCCGCATGGGGCAGCGGATCGCCATCGTGCGCGAGGAGCCCGACACCACCGCGGGCGCGGTGGAGCCCGGGCGGACGGTGACGCTGACCGGTTCCGTGACCAGCCTGACCACCGCGGAGGGCATCCAGCGCATCGACGTCCGCGAGGCCGGGCCGGGCGAGATCGTGGCGGTCGCCGGCATCCCCGACGTCACTGTGGGCGACACCCTCACGGATCCGGCCGACCCGCGTCCCCTGCCGCGGCTGCAGGTCGACGCGCCCACCATCAGCATGACCTTCGGGGTGAACACGGCCCCCCTCGCCGGTCGCGATGGGCGGTATCTCACCAGCCGCCACCTGCGCACCCGGCTCGAGCGGGAGGTGCTGGGGAACGTCGCGATCGAGTTCCTGCCCACCGAATCGGGCGAGACGTTCGAGGTCCGGGGGAGGGGAGAGCTGCAGCTCGCCGTGCTGATCGAGACGATGCGGCGCGAGGGGTACGAGCTGCAGGTGTCGCGGCCGGAGGTCATCCTCCACGAGGTCGACGGGGAGATCCAGGAGCCCTACGAACGCATCACCGTCGACATCCCACCTGACTTCATCGGCGAGGTGTCCGAGGCGCTCTCGTCGCGCCGCGCCCGCATGGAGCAGATGACCACCGACGCGGACGGCCGGGTGCGGATGGAGTATGTGCTGCCGGTCCGGGGCCTGATCGGGTTC
>JAJYDP010000901.1:0-1834 GCA_021777365.1 Chloroflexota bacterium
CGAGCATGGCTGCGCCGCTCGTGCCGGTGCTGGCAGCCGTTACGACCGCGCCCGCGCGGTGGCGGCGATCGACGCGCCGCAGCTCGCTGAAGAGAGCGACCTGCGTGCCGAAACCCATGGCGATCAGGCCCGCGAACGGCGCGTCCGCCGTCAGCTGCTCGAGCGCGTGCGCCGGTCCCTGGGCGAGGCTGATGATGCCGAGATAGACGCCCAGCAGCGCGGCCCCCGCGACAACGCCGATCGGGACGCTGCGGCGCGGAACCGCTCGCCGCCACGCGAACGCCGCCGCCTGGCTCGTCACGAGGAGGCCCGGAGCGTCCAGCGGAGCGGTGGCACGGTGTTCGAGCCGATCGGCGGGAGCGAGAGCTCCACCCACGTGGCTCCGGCCAGGAACGGGCCGGAGGTGCCGTTGAACAGCAGCGATCCTTCCCGATGATGCCCGCCCGGGAGGGCGAACCACGGCTTGGCGTCGAGCCGGTCCCCGCGATCGTTGGTCAGCACGGCCCCCGCGAGGGTGACCCCGTCGAGGTCGATCTGATGATTGTCGAGCTTCACGTGGAAGCTGAGACCGGCCCCCGGATCCTCCCACGTCGCCGTCACGGTCACGCCGCCCGCCTGGGCGGTCAGGGTTCTCGACGGAGACGTCGCCGTGCCCTGGCCCGGCCCTGCGCCGGACGCGCCGGAGGCACAGGCGGCACCAACCAGCATGGTGAGAAGACCGAGCAAGACGAGGGTCGGTCGCGTCATGGTGGCAAGCCTGCGGCGTGAACCTGAGCGGAGGGTGAGCCGCGGATGAGACGCGGGCAAGAGATGCGAGGGCGCCCGCCGAGCCGGCGTTGCGCGCCCGGCATCCAGATGAGGAACGTGGAGCCGGTGCCGGGCCCCACGCTTTACGCCCAGGCGCGGCCGTCCATCGCCTCGGCCCGGGCACGCGCCACCGCCCGCCCGATGCCGAATCCGCCGGGGGCCGCCACCGCACAGGAGGCGGGGGTGCCTCAGCAGCTCTGTTCGTAGTGCTGGCTGCGGTGTGGCGGCGGGGCGAGCGGGCATCGGTCCGTGCCCCCGTACGCCGCACGGTGCTCGCTGTAGCTGACCCAGAGCGGGCCCCCGGGCGCGTAGCCGCGATAGAGCTGGCGTTCCGCGCCCTGTCGGTTGCGCCGCATCGCCCGCGCGACGACCGCGATCTCGGGCGGCGGCCCGGACTCCACGGCGGTGCTCGCGCGCTCCCAGGCGGCGGCTCCGGCCTCGCTCCGCACGAGGACCGTGGTGAAGCCGGCCGGGCTGCCCTGGTTGCCGACGGCGAGGTCGCCGCCGAGCGCGGCGAAGTCCGTGCACTCGGCGCAGCCGCCGAGGGCGGCGCCGCCGAACTCGCTGACTCGCCGGATCGCCAGGACCGCCCCAGCCGCGTCGAGGACGACGAGCCGTCCGCCGCGGACATCGAGCCGGCCCACGCGGCTGAGATCGAGCCCTGTGGCGGCCAGCGCCTGCGCGAGCCGGATCGCGTCGAACGAGCGGGTGCAGAAGAGCCCGATCGCCAGGACGACCGCCCCGGCCGCAGTCCGCCGGTACGGCCAGGGATAGCGCTGCAGGGCGCGTAGCACGCTGATCTGGCAGGGCGTGCCCACCATGGCCAGCCGGCGCACCCCGTCGGGGAGCGGACGGTTCAGGAGCGCGAGAGGGTAGCCCTGGTGGTAGACGCTCCCGGCCGCCGAGCGGATCTCGTCCGCCGAGCGGGCGAGGATCGCCTCGCCCTCGAAGGCGTCTCGGCGCCTGGTCACGATGGCGCCGTCGATGACGCCCTGGCCGAGCAGCTCGACGAGGATGGCGGTCACGG
>JAJYDP010000901.1:1844-2549 GCA_021777365.1 Chloroflexota bacterium
GCGGGCAGAGAACGCGCCGACGAGCGGGCCAATCTCGTCATCTTGGCCCGTCTGCGGGCCGTCAACGCGGTTGAGCCGCTCCGTGCGAAGGCCGCCCAACGGGCAATAGTCCCAGCAGGCCGCACACCCGGTGCACATCCGGACGAGCGTCGGCCGGCCATCCGCGGCGATGCCGATCGATTGCGACGGGCAGGCGGCAATGCAGCCGCCGCAGCCAACGCAGCGACCCGGTTCGATGACGGCCGCCGCGGTCCGCTGGAACCAGATCTTGTCGGGCAGCTCCGCCACGCCGCTTGCTGCCGCGATCCGGTCGCGGATGTCGGCGGCGGGGTCGGTGACCACGGCCCGTCCCGGGATCTCGGTCATCTCATTCCTCCTCGGGCCCAGCGCCGAGACGCTCTGTGGCCGCTTCCGGATCGGTGAGCCCCGCCGGCAGCGCGTCGGCGAGCCAGCGGTACACGTGGTCGACGGGGACCTCGGGCGCAGCCCAGCGAGCCAGCCGTCCGGCACCCACGTCGCCCCCGATCGCCACGTCGAACGCGGGGCGATAGCCACGCTCGTCACGCGCCATCGTCGCGCGGAGCCCGACGTGCGCGGCCTGGACCTGGGCGCAGGACGCCTTGCAGCCGCTCAGGTGGAGCCGCAGCCCGTCGAGCTCCGGCCAACGCGCTGCGGGCACGTGGCCACGCAGATACTCGATCAGCT
>JAJYDP010000902.1 GCA_021777365.1 Chloroflexota bacterium
GGCGCCGAGCTCCTGAGGGTCATGCGGGTCCCGGGCCGCGCGCACGTCCGGGGCGCCGGGGTGGTCGCCGCCCTGGCGACCACCGGGTTGCTGGCCACCGGGTTGCTGGACGCCGGGTTGCTGGCCCCGTCCCCCGTCCTCGGTCACGCGCTGCTGGCGTCGGCGGTCCCCGAGCCGGGTGCCAGCCTGTCCGTGCCGCCGCGCATCGTGCGGCTGGAGTTCACCGAGCCACTGAACCCGCCGTTCAGCGGGCTCGACGTGGTCGGCCCGGACGGCCTCGTGGCGGTCGCCGTGTCGTTCCCGCAGGGCGACCCGAGCGGCATGGCGGCCGAGCTCCCGGCCCTGGCGCCCGGCCGCTACACCGTGGAGTGGCACACGCTCTCGCTGATCGACGGGCACACGCGATCCGGCGCGTTCGCGTTCGGGGTGCTCGACCCGGCCGGCCGGCTGCCGCCCGCGCCCCCGGTCGAGGTGCGGTCCGTGGCCACGCCGCTCCCGGGCTGGCTGGACGCCACGGCCCGCTGGGCGCTGCTCCTGGCGCTCGCCTACCTCATCGGCGCGCTTGCGTTCGCGGCCCTGGCGCGCGGGCCGATGGCGCGGGATCGCGCCGTGCCGGGACGAACCGGCGTGCTCGCCGTGGCCGCCACCGCCCTGCTTGCGCTGGCCGAAGGCATCGTGTCGGAGGCGGCAGGATCCACCGGGGCCGGGTCGATCCCGGCGGTCGCCACCGGGACGCTCGCCGGCCAGGCCGCCATCGTCTCGGCCGTGGCGGTGCCGCTGCTCGCCGCCGCCGCACGGCACCCCGCCGGGGTGCGCGCCATAGCGGGCTGGGTGGCCGGCGCCGTCGTGGTGGTCGCGCTCGCCGCCACGAGCCACCTCGCGGCGGGGCCGGGCGGCGCGTGGGGGACCCTCGTGATGACGGTCCACCTCGGCGCGGCGCTGCTGTGGTCCGGCACGCTGTTCCACCTCGTCCGCACCTGGCTGGGCCGGAAGGGCGCGGAGATCCCGCTGGTCCCGCTCCTGTCACGCTTCTCGCGCCTCGCCGCTCCCTCCGTGGCGCTCGTCCTCGGGAGTGGCCTGCTCGCCGCGCTCGTGCAGGTCCCGGACGTGGACGCGCTCGTGTCGACGGGCTACGGGCGCGCGCTGCTGCTGAAAACGGGCCTGGTCGCGCTGCTGCTCGTGCCGGCCGGCCTCAACGCGTTCCGGTACCGGCCTGCCGCCGAACGAGCCGGCGGTCTCGGCGCCGCCGGCGGTGACGGACCACGCCGGGGGCTCCGGCGGGCGATCGCGGCCGAGCTGGCCCTGGCGGCCGCCGTCATCGGCGTCGCGTCCGTGCTCGGCCAGGGCACGCCGGCGCGAGCCGAGCTGGCGACGCGGTCGCTGGAGAGCGAGATCGCCTCGAACGACAACCCCGCCAACCTCGTCTCGTCGACGGTCGACGCCGGGGGGACCACCCTGGACGTCAACATCATCCCGGGCGCCGTCGGGCCAAACCAGGTCGACGTGGACGTCCCGGTCGCCGCGGGGGCTCCGGTGCCCGTGAGTGTCCAGCTGGTCGATCCCTCGGGCGTGGCCGGACCGAGGATCGCGCTCACGCCGGGCAGCGTGGAGCAGTCAGGGGCAACGCGCTCGCAGCCCTACGACGCCTTCGCGAACCTCGCGCCGGCACCGGGACGGTGGATCGCCCGGCTCTCCGTCCGGCAGGACGGCCGGGAGACCGAGGTGACGGCGTCGCTGCCGCTGACGGCGCTGGTTCCGGCGTCCCCGGGCGGCGGGAGCGGCCCGCTCGATTCGCCGGCGCCGGGCGTGCCTCCCCTGGTCCTGCTGGCGATCGTCCTGGCGACTGCCTCCGCGACCGGACTGGCGCTCGGGCGCACGTCGGGTCGGACCGTAGCCTGGCATCTCTCCCCGCCCATCGCCGGCACGGGGTTCGGCCTCGCAGTGCTGCTCGCCGCGCTCGGGATCGCGCAGACGGGGGCTCCCGGCCGGTTGCCGGGCTCGCCCTCCGGATCCTCCGGGCCATCATGGGGCGGCGTCACCCAGGTGGTGCCGAGCCGCACCGGGTCCATCGTCGAGTACGAGATCCCGACCCCGGTGAGCGGCGCGATGATCCCGGCCGTGGCGCCCGACGGCCATGTCTGGGTGGGCGAGATGGACGCGAACAGGATCGCCGAGCTCGATCCCGGCTCCGACACGATCCGCGAGCTGGTGCTGGGCCCGCCGGTCCGCTCCGTGATGGGGCTGGCGATCGCGCCCGACGGCCGGGCCTGGTGGGCGGAGGAGGCGACCGACCAGGTGGGCGTGCTCGACCCACGGAGCGGCCAGACGCGTGACTTCCGGCTGCCGACCCCGAGCGCGGGTCCCGTGGGGATCGCGGTGGCGCCCTCGGGCACCGTCTGGGTCACGGAGCAGGCCAGCGGAAAGCTGGCGGCCGTCGACCCGCAGACCGGGACCGTCCGCGAGTACGCGATTCCCACGCCGGGTTCGGTCCCGTACTGGGTCGCGCTCGCGCCCGACGGGCGCGTCTGGTTCACCGAGATGGACGGG
>JAJYDP010000903.1 GCA_021777365.1 Chloroflexota bacterium
GTTGAGCGGCGCGTAGAGGTCGGCCACGGCCTGCGCGGCCTCGCGGTCCTCGGGGCGGAGCCAGCCGGTGACGACGCGGCTCGGCACGTCGAAGTCCCGCAGTCCCGCGCCCTCCCGCATGAACTCCGGGTTGGTGACCACCGTGGGGCAGGGTCCGGCGGCCCGCCGGTCCTGTACCAGCCGGGTCAGCCGGTCCGGCCCCTCCACCGGCAGCGTCGAACGGACGATGACGATGTGATCGGGAGGAGCCGATTCCAGCAGGCCCGCCACGGCGCGCTCGACCTGCCCGGTGGAGAGCGGACCCTCCGGCCCGGTCGGGGTCCCCACGCAGACGATGGAGCAGGCGGCGCCGGCGGGCGGGACGGGGTCGGTCGTGAACGCGAGCCGTCCGGCCGTCGACTCGGCACGGATGGCGTCCTCGAGCCCCGGCTCGAAGATGGGCGAGCGGCCGCCCGCCAGGGTGGCGATGCGCGCGGCGTCGATGTCCGAGACGGTGACGCGGTGGCCCAGCCGGGCGAAGCCGACGGCGGTGACCAGGCCCACCGGCCCCGCGCCGACGAGGAACAGGTGCACGGGCGACTCCTGTCGCGGCGGATGTCGCGGCGATGGTACGCGGGACGACCCCTACAGCATCGAGCGGACCTGTCCCCCATCCACGGGGATCAGGCTCCCGGTGACGTAACTCGCGCGGGCCGAGGCGAGGAACGCCACCACCGCACCCAGCTCGGCGGGATCGCCGTACCGCCCCAGCGGGATGGTGCGCGCCTGTTCCGCCCGCACGTCGTCCTCCGACCGCCCGGTGCGCGCCGCGGTGTCGCGGTCCAGCTGCCGGATGCGTTCCGTGTTGAGACGCCCCGGCCCGACGGCGTTCACCAGGATCCCGTCCGGCGCCAGCTCGATCGAGAGCGTCTTCATGAGCCCCTGGACGGCCGACCGCAGCGAGTTGCTCGTGATCAGGTTCGCGACCGGCTGCTTGACGCTCCCGCTCTCGATGAACACGATCCGGCCGCCGCCGGAGCCGCGCACCCGCTCATCCCGCAGGCAGGGGAGCGCTGCGCCGACGAGGCGCACCGCGGACAGGAAGGTCAGGTCCACCGAGCGTCGCCACTGGTCCTCGGAGATCGTCTCGAAGGGGCCCGGGGGTGGACCGCCCGCGTTGACGACCAGGACGTCGAGGCGGCCGAAGCGGTCCATGGTCGTCCGGACCAGGCGCTCGGCGGTCTCCGGCAGGGCGACGTCGCCGGCGACCCAGGCGACCCGCTCCTGCGGTGGTCTCCGGCCCCGGCCGGCGGCGAGCCAGATGTCGGCGTCGTCGGCCGTGACAGGGTCGAGCCTCCCGCTGCCGGCGGGCGCCTGCTCGACATCGGTCGCCAGCTCCGTGGCCGCCGCCGCGAGTGCCACCTCGTCGCGCGCCGCGAGCATCACCGAGGCGCCCTCGCGCAGCAGCTCGAGAGCCGAAGCCCTGCCGAGGCCGCGGCTGGCCCCGACCACCAGCGCGACCCGCCCATCCAGACCGAGATCCATCGCCTGCCTCCGTTCGGAAGTGGGTCCCCATGCTGCCACGTTGCCGCCCGGGACGGCGTGGGCGCGCGACGTGCGGCCTGGGCCGTGGCACGGGCGCCAGCCGCGCGGCACGGTGCCGCCCGTGCACCGATCGGGCCATGCCCACGGGGACCATCGCGCGATGGTCCCGGCGTCCCGCGACGAGCAGGCTGGGTCGACCGCCGCAGAGCGCCGGGCGCCGAGCGGTGGCCACGCGAACCCGCCTGGAGCGCTGTCATGCACCGTCGACCGCTCGCCGCCCTTGCTGCCGCGCTCGCCGTCGCGCTGCTCGGTCCCATGCTGACGCCCGCCGGGCTCCCGCTGGCCGCTCCGGCCGCCCGGGCCGCGACGCAGCCGAAAGTCGTGGTGGTCGTGGGGCCCACCCACTCGCTCACCGCGAGCAACCTCCAGTGGGGCGAGGCGATCGCGCAGGACGCGGCGGCGCACGGCGCCATGGTCGTCCGGGTGTTCCATCCCCATGCCACCTGGGCCGAGGTGTCCGCCGCCGCGGCAGGCGCCAGTGTCCTCATCTACCTGGGGCACGGCAACGGCTATCCGTCGCCGTATACGACGACCCTGATGCGCGACCGGCAGGACGGCATGGGGCTCGACCCCGTGGACGGCGCCGCCGACGACCAGGTCAGGTACTACGGCGAGCAGTACATGGCGACCCTGCGACTGGCGCCGGACTCCCTGGTGCTCCTCAACCACCTGTGCTACGCGAGCGGCGACAGCGAACCCGGCCTCCCCCAGCCCACCCAGGCGGTGGCGGTGGAACGCGTCGACAACTTCGCCGCGGGGTTCATCGCGGGCGGCGCCGCCGCCGTCCTTGCCCTGGGAACGGAGGACGCGAGCGGGATCTTGGACGCGCTCTTCGGCCCGACCCAGACGCTCGACCAGTTGTTCATGTCGAATGGCGGGATCGGTGTGGCCCAGATCGTGACGGCTTCCGTCCGCACGCCGGGCGCCCGGCTGCACCTCGACCCGGATTCCGCGACGTCCG
>JAJYDP010000904.1 GCA_021777365.1 Chloroflexota bacterium
AGGACCGGATGTCCCATCGGACGGCGCCTGGCTCGCGCCGCTGTGGCCCGCCGCGGCCAGCGCCGCGGCCGCTTCCGCGATCTGCGATGCCGAAGGAGTCGCCTCCTCGGCCGATCCGCCCGCCATCAGCAACCCGACTCGCCCCCGGTCCGCCGCGGCGCCCGGGATGATCTCCACGATGCGTCCCTGGTAGATCACGGCGATCGTGTCGGAGAGCGAGAAGATCTCGTCGAGCTCGCTGGAGATCAGCAGGATGGCCAGTCCCTCGTCCCGCTTCTGGATCAGCTCGCGGTGGATGAACTCGGTCGCGCCCACGTCGAGGCCGCGGGTCGGTTCGGCCGCCACCAGCACCTTCGGATGCTCGGCCAGCTCACGCGCGACGACCACCTTCTGCTGGTTGCCGCCGGACAGTGACGAGGCAGGTGCGTCCGGGTCCGGGGGCCGGATGTCGAACTGGCGGATCAGGCTGTCGGCGCGCTCCTCGACCGCCGCCGAGTCGCGCTGCCCGCGGACCGCGAACGGCGGCCGCGACTGCGACCCCAGGATCAGGTTGTCCTTCACATCGAACGGGAGGACCAGGCCTCGCGCGTGCCGATCCTCGGGGATGTAGGCGAGGCCGTTGGCCCGCCGCTCGGCCGCGCTCCGGTCCCGCACGTCGCTGCCGTCGAGGTAGACGTGGCCGTCCGTGACCGGCCGGAGCCCGGCGAGGACCTCGGCGAGCTCGAGCTGCCCGTTGCCGCTGACCCCGGCGATCCCCACGATCTCGCCCGACCGGACCGCCAGGTCCACCCCGGCGAGCGCCGGCAGCCCGCGATCCGAGTTGGCCTTCACCGCCTCGAGCCGCAGCCGTTCAGTCCCCACGTGGGCCGCGTCGCGCTCGACCCGCAGCAGGACCTCCCGGCCCACCATGGCCCGGGCGATCTCCGCGGGCGACGTCTGCGCCGTCTCGAGGACGCCGGCGTTGCGGCCCTGCCGCAGCACCGTCACCCGGTCCGAGATCGCCATGACCTCGTTCAGCTTGTGGGTGATGAGGATCACGGTCTTCCCGCCCGCGACCAGCCCGCGCAGGATCTCGAACAGCTCGTCGGTCTCCTGTGGCGTCAGCACGGCCGTGGGCTCGTCGAACACCAGGAGCCGCGAGCCCCGGAACAGGATCTTCAGCAGCTCGACCCGTTGCTGCAGGCCGACGGGAAGCGTCTCCACCCGCACGGTGGGGTCCACGATCAGCCCGAACCGCTGGGAGAGCTCCCGGACCTCGCGGACCGACGCGCCACGGTCCAGCCTGATCCCGCCCGGCTCCTGCCCGAGCACCACGTTCTCGGCGACCGTCATGACCGGCACCAGCTGGAAGTGCTGGTGGACCATGCCGATCCCGGAGGCGATGGCGTCCCGCGGACCCCGTATCCGCACCGGCTGTCCGTCGATGAGGATCTCGCCCTCGTCTGGATGGATCAGGCCGTAGAGGATGTTCATGAGGGTCGTCTTGCCGGCGCCGTTCTCCCCGACGACGGCGTGGATCTCCCGGTCGCGAACAGCAAGGTCCACGTGATCGTTCGCGAGGAGGCTTCCGAAGGCCTTGGTGATGCCCCGCATCTCCAGGTAGGCGCCGTCGGCGCGGGCGCTCGCCGCCGCCGGCCCGCCGGCCGCGAGCGCGGTCATTCGCCCACCTCGTACGGCACGCCGTCAGCGGCCGGGGCGATCGCGCGGCCCACGAACCCGGCCAGCGCCACGACGGTCAGCACGTACGGCGTCGCCGCCACGAGCTGGTCGGGGAACCCGGTGCCCTGCAGGTTGATGCCAAGCGACTGGCCGAACCCGAACAGCAGGCAGGCCAGGAACGCGCCGACCGGATGCCATTTCCCGAAGATCATCGCGGCCAGCGCGATGAACCCGGCGCCGCTCGTCATGTTGTCGCTGAACGAGTGGGCCACGCTGAGCGAGAGGTACGCGCCGCCGAGGCCGGAAAGCAGGCCGCTCAGGATCACGCACAGGTACCGCACGCCGAAGACCGAGATGCCCAGGGTGTCCGCGGCGCGCGGGTGCTCACCGACCGCGCGGATGCGCAGGCCGAGCCTGGTCCGGAACAGGAACCACCAGGTGACCGGGACGGCGAGCATCGCCAGCCACACCACGATGTTCTGGTCCCCAACCACCCCTCCCACGAACGGGATGCTGTTGACCACCGGGATCTTGACGTCGGGCAGCGCCGGAATGTCCGACGGGGTGCCGCTGGTCGCGTAGAAGCGGAACATCAGGAAGCTGGTGAGGCCCAGGGCGAGCAGGTTGATCGCCATGCCGGAGACGATCTGGTTGGCCCGCAGGTGGATCGAGGCCACGCCGTGGACTGCCGCGATGAGGCCGCCGCACACCACCGAGGCGAGGGTGGCCAGCACGATGTCGTGGGTGGCTGCCGCGACCAGCACGGCGAAGAAGGCGCCGACCAGCATCATGCCTTCCATGGCGATGTTGACCACGCCAGAGCGCTCGGAGATCACGCCGCCAAGGGCCGCCAGCGTGAGCGGGGCGGCGAAGCGCAGCGTGCCG
>JAJYDP010000905.1 GCA_021777365.1 Chloroflexota bacterium
ACGACCTCGAGCTGTGACAGGTCGACGTCGTCCGTGCCGGCGTTGTAGAGCTCGATGAATTCGTCGGAGGCGCTCGTGCCGCCCGTCTGCACCTCGCTCACCACGAGCGACGGGGAGGCCGGCCACGCGACGGCGGACAGGGTGGTCCCGCCGGCACCCATGGCGAGGCCACTGGCGCTCAGGATCAGCAGCGTGCTCGCGACGAGCGCGCCACGCGGGACCCCCTGGCGGGAACGGCAGGCACGGGCCGAACGGTTCATGGTGCACCTCCGGGGAGCGCCGGCGGTTGCCCACTTGTAGCGCACGGCGCTTCGTACCGGCTTTACCGGCGCTTACGTCGCGCTTTGCCGCCGCTTGCGGTCCGTGGTGGCATCCCGGCGAACCGGGCACACGCGTGGGGTACCATGCACATTGGTCGAGCCCGCGGCCAGGTTGCGCTCCCCGCCAGGCCCCGGCGGGCGCCTCCCACACATCGCCCCGACACGCAGAAGGAGTCACCGTTGGCCCGCGCAAAGAGGACCGAACGTGCCGAAGCCCGGCGGCACTTCCGCACGGCGCAGGCGGAGCAGACGATCGCGGTGGACAGCGACCTCGCACCGACCGGGAAAGCGGCCTCGCAACCGAGGACATCGCTGGTCGAGAGCGTGCGGCGCGGCCTGGGGCAGATGCGGCCGCCGGACGTGCGCGCGGACGCGCGGGCCCTGCCGGAGATCGTCCGCGCCAAGCCATGGATCCTGGCCCCCTATGGGTTGATGGTCCTCGGCGCGGTCCTGGCGGCCGTGCTCCCGAAGAGCGCGATGAACGGCGGGAGCATCCCCTCGTTCTACGTGCAGCTCGCGTTTCTCCAGCCGACCCTGCTGTTCTTCGTGGCCGGCTTCATGGCGCCCCGCGCGGCGTACCTGTTCGGGGCCATCCTGGGTCTCCTGGCGTCGGCGCTGTTCCTGGTCCTGGCGCTGGGCCTGGTGGGGGTGTTCGGCTCGCTGGTCACGATGAACGTGGGCGACCGGGTGGTGTACTCGATCTGGCAGCTCGCCCAGTTCACCGTCACCGGGGCGATCTTCGGCTGGTTCGCCTCGTGGTATCGCGATTTCCTCCGGCGGTCCCAGGTTCGCAGCCGTGAGGCGGCGGAGGCCCGCAAGCGCGACCAGCGCCGCCAGGCGAGGCGCCCGGAGTCGAAGCGGGCCCACTGAGGTCGGGCACGGAGTGGGTCGCGCGCGCGGTCGGGGTCACGCGCGCCGCGTGGTTCACCCGCGCCGCAATCCCGAGTAGCCCTGCGCTCGTACGCCATCGGGAACTCCCGGTCCCCCGGCCGCCCGCGCCACGTCCGGGAGCGCCCGCACCTCGCGCGCGACCACGTTCACCACGCTCGCCTCGCGCTGCAGCTCGCCGTCGACCCACAGGAGCGCGTGTCGCCGGACCACACCGCGGAATCGCGCCCACCGGTCCGGCCACAGCGTGACGTTCGCCATCCCGGTCTCGTCCTCCAGGGCAAGGAAGACGGTGCCGCGCGCGGTCATCGGATGCTGGCGGGTCACGACGAGCCCGGCGATCCGCACGCGCCCGGGGCGCAGGTCCGCGAGCCGGGCGTTCGGCACGACGCCCAGCCGATCGAGCGCGGGACGGAACAGCTCCACGACCTGGCGGCGCGCGTCGAGCGAGAGGATCGCGTAGCTGTCGGCCAGCCGCTCCAGCTCGGTGGGCGGGGGCAGGTCCGGGGCATCGGTGGGAGGCAGCCGCAGGTCGAGGATCCCGTGCGGATCGGCGGGGGCAGGACGCGAGGCGGGGCCCGTCCGAGGGTCGGGCAGCGTTCCGCCGCACTGGCTGGCACGACCCGCCGCCCACCCCTCCCCGGGAAGTGACGGCTCAGCCCGACTCGCCACGCCCGATGGCCGACGCTGATCCTCGGGAAGCCCAGGGCGGGGTGGACGTTTGCGGGTCTCGCATGGGGAGACCGGTATCGGGTCCGAGGGCGTGGACGGCTGCGTATCCTGCACGGGGGGACCGGTAGGTCGGACCGTGGGGTGCCCGGGTTCCTCGACGCCGTCGCTCCGGCCTGCGATCACGCTCGGGGCGAGCGTGATCGTGCGCCCGGACCAGGGCGGGAATGCCTGGAGAGGTCGCGGGGAAGGCGCAATCTCCGGATACCGTTCCTGGGGTGCAAGTTCGGCAGGGTCCGACGAGTCCTCGCGTGCCGCGTCCCGGAAGAGGGGCAGCTCGGGGTCGACCGGGGAAGCCGGAGCGACCCGGACCTCATCTCCGCGCGGCCCGGAAGCTGGGCGCGCGGCCGAGGCGAGGGGTGACCGGTGGGCGGTGGCGCCCGGGCGCAGCGAAACGGGCGCCCCACCCCCGGGCAGGACCCCTCCCTCTCCCCCCGGCGCGCGTGCGGCTCCGCCCGCAGGCGGACACGCGCGCCCCGTCGTCTGCCGGCCCGTCGACGCCGCCACCTCGCGGAGTTGCCAGAGCAGCTCCCGCCGCGGCCGCCCCAGCGAGTCGAGCGCGCCCGCCCGGATCAGCCGTTCGACCACCTCCTCGGCCAGGCCCG
>JAJYDP010000906.1 GCA_021777365.1 Chloroflexota bacterium
ACCCATCCGTCCCGGCCGCGAGCGCCGCCAGACGGGGATCGTCGAGCCGCATCGCCACCTCGGCGCTGAGGTCCTGCAGCTGATACCCGGTCAGGCCGAGCTCGGGGAACACCACCAGGTCGGCGCCGTCGGCGCGGGCGCGGGCCAGCACCGCGCGGTGCACGGCGAGGTTCTCGTCGAGGCGACCGAGGCGAGGCGCGAGCTGGGCAAGCGCGATCCGGCGGCGCTGCATGGGGCGAGTCTAGCGGCTCGTGCGGCCCGGCCGTGGATCGACGGGATCGCCGGCCGAGGACCTCAGCCCGGCGCGCCGCTGACGGCGGCCGGCGCGCTCGTCCCAGGGAGGGCCGTGGCCGTCTCCGGCATGCCCTGCGTCCGGTCCGCGAAGTGACACGCGGCCAGGTGCCCGGGGCGGTACTCGGTCAGCGGCGGCGGGACCGTCTCGCACTCCCCGGGGTTGCCCAGCCGTTCCCGGAGCCAGCAGCGCGTGTGAAAGTGGCATCCAGGCGGCGGGGCCGCGGGACTGGGCACGTCGCCCTTCAGGATCACGCGCCGGCGGCGGGCCTCCACGGCGGGATCGGGGATCGGCACGGCCGACAGCAGCGCCACCGAGTACGGGTGGAGCGGCCGATCGTTCAGCTCGCGGGAGCCGGCGACCTCGACGATCCGGCCCAGATACATCACCGCGATCCGGTCGCTGATGTGCCTGACCACCGAGAGGTCGTGCGCGATGAACACGTACGTCAGCCCGAACTGGGCCTGCAGCCGCTCGAGCAGGTTGATGATCTGTGCCTGGATCGACACGTCGAGCGCGCTGATCGGCTCGTCCGCGATGATCAGGTCCGGGTTCACGGCGAGCGCCCGGGCCACCCCGATGCGCTGCCGCTGCCCGCCCGAGAACTCGTGCGGATACCGCTCGCCGTAGTCGGGGTCGAGGCCCACTACCTCGAACAGCTCGCGGACCCGCTCGCGGCGCTCACGGCTCGTCCCGATCTGGTGGATGTCGAGCGGCTCGCCGACGATCCCGGCCGCAGTCATGCGCGGGTTCAGGCTGGCGTACGGGTCCTGGAAGATCATCTGCATGCGCCGCCGCATGCGCCGGAGCGGGGCGCCCTCGAGCTGGGTGATGTCGGTCCCATCGAAGACGATCCGCCCGCCGGTCGGCCGGTACAGCCGGAGGATGGCCCGCCCGGCGGTACTCTTGCCACAGCCCGACTCGCCGACGAGGCCGAGCGTCTCGCCCTGCCGCACGAACAGCGACACGCCGTCCACCGCCCGCACGTCCCCGACGTGACGCGCGAAGACGATCCCCTGTGTGATCGGGAAGAACATCCGCAGGTCGGTCACCTGGAGCAGATCGGCGCCGCCGGACGGTGGCGCAGGCGCGGTCATGGGGACGGACGCGGGCATGCTCATCGCCGCGGCTCCGTGGCGGGCCCGCGCCTCTCGCCGGACGATCCGCCGGGCGGTGGCGCCGGCACGAACCCGTCGCGCAGCGGCATGCCAGCCACGGCCTCCTCCGCGGTCGGCGGGTTCCAGCAGGCCATCCGGTGCGTCGCCTGCGGTCCGGTCGTGCGGATGGCCACGCCGGCCACCAGCGGCTCCAGGGCCGGGTTGCCCTCCCAGCACGTCGGCAGCCGCCAGGCGCACCTGGGCGCGAACGGGCAGCCGACGGGGGCGCGGCGCAGGTCGGGCGGCGTGCCCTCGATCGGGATGAGCGGCTCGCCCTCCGGGCTGTCGAGGCGCGGGATCGAGTGGAGCAGGCCCACGGTGTACGGGTGGCGCGGATGGGCGAACAGCTCCGGCGTGGGTGCCGTCTCGACCACGAAGCCGGCGTACATCACGTTGATGCGGCCGGTCATCCCGGCCACCACCCCGAGGTCGTGGGTGATCAGGATCACCGCCGTGCCCCGCTCCGTGGTCAGGCGCTGGAGCAGTTCCAGGACCTGTGCCTGGATCGTCACGTCGAGCGCCGTGGTCGGCTCGTCGGCGATCAGGAGCTTCGGTTCCAGGGCGAGCGCCATGGCGATCATCACGCGTTGCCGCATCCCGCCCGAGAAATGGTGCGGGAAGCTGCCGAGACGAAGCTCCGGGTTGGGGATGCCTACCATCCGGAGCAGCTCGATCGCGCGCTCCCGTGCCTCCCGCCTCGTCACCGCCCGGTGGGCCTGGATCGTCTCGACCATCTGCTCCTCGATGGTCAGGACCGGGTTGAGGCTGGTCATCGGGTCCTGGAAGATCATGGCGATGTCGCGACCCCGCAGGTCCCGCATCTGGGCCTCGGATGCCCGGGTCAGGTCGATGTCCTCGAAGCGGACCTCGCCCCCCTCGATCCGGCCCGCCGGCCGCGGCAGCAGCCGCATCACGGCCAGGTTCGTGACGCTCTTGCCGCACCCCGACTCGCCCACCAGCCCGAGCGTCTCGCCCTCCTCCACGTCGAACGACACGCCGTTGACCGCATAGACGGTGCCGTCGTGGGTGCGGAAACGAACGGCCAGGTCCCGTACGGACAGCAGTGGCATGCGACCCTACCGCTGCAGGC
>JAJYDP010000907.1 GCA_021777365.1 Chloroflexota bacterium
CGCCCTCGGGATCCGCCCGGTGCTGCTGGACCGCGCGGGCCGCTTCGCCGGTGGGCTGCCCGACCGCCCCGACGTCCCGGTGGTGACGGACCTGTACGGGCTCCTGCCGCTGCTGGGGGTCGAGGCGCGCTCGGCCCCGTCGTCGCGGGCCGGCTGACCGCCGGTGGTCACCGAGGCCTGGCGGCTGTTCATCGCGATCCCCGTGCCCGCCGAGGTCCGGTCCGCGCTCTCCGCTGCGCTCGACCCCGTGCAGGTCCGCTTCCGCGGCGGACGGTGGCAGTCCCCGGACACGTGGCACCTGACCCTGCGCTTCCTGGGCGACACGCCGACCGGCGATCTCCCGGCGATCGAGCGGGTGGTCCGAACGGTGGCGGCGGCCGGCGCACCGTTCCGCGTGGAGCTCGGGGAGGCAGGCTCCTTCGAGCATCGCCGTGGAGGCCGCGTCGCCTGGGTGGGGCTGGCGCTGGGAGGACCGGAGGCGGCCGTGCTGGTCGGACGGCTGGGGGCGGCGCTTGCGCCGGGCGAACCCGCGGGCCCACGGCCACAGGTCCACCTGACGATCGCACGCGACGCGCCCGACGGAGTCGTCGCGGCTGTCGCCGCCGCGATGGAGGCGTTCCGCGCCGGCACGCAGGCCACCGAGCGGGCGGGCCGGGTCGGGCTCGGGTCCCGTCCGGCCGGACCGACGGCAGGTGAGGGTTCGCTGGCGTGGGTCGCCGATCGGCTGGTGCTCTACCGCAGCGTGCTGGGCCGCGGCGGGGCGGCCCACACGGCGCTGCTGGAGGCACCCCTGGGCGGATGAGTCATCCGGCGGAGTAACCCGGCTGAGCCCCGGGTGTTGCGGTCCGGCGCGCGCACCGGTAGATTCCCCGAACAGTCGTTGACCGGGACGAGTACCCGTCAACCGCGGGCCACAGCGAGCCGGGACAGTGGGAGCCGGCGTCGACAGCGGGACGGCGAATGGACCCGCGAGATGTCCGGGCGAACTGCGACCGGGGGACGCGCAGTAGCCCGGGCCGGAGGCCCACCGTTAGCGCAGGGCGGGTTCGGCGTCAACAGGCCCCGGACCGCGGAATGAGCGGCCGCCAGCTGCGGCCGGAACGAAGGGTGGCACCACGAGGTCCCGACCTCGTCCCTCGCGGGACGGGGTCGATTCGTGTCATGGGGCCACTGGCCCCGCAGCGAGAGGTGCACCCGCGATGAGCGCCCAGACGAAGTTCCTGCTCGACGAGTCCCGCATCCCGCGGGCCTGGTACAACATCGTGCCCGACCTGCCGGTGCCGCCCGCGCCCGTGCTCCATCCCGGCACGGGGCAGCCCATAGGGCCGGACGACCTGGCGCCGCTGTTCCCGATGGCGCTCATCGGCCAGGAGGTCAGCGCAGACCGGGAGATCGAGATCCCCGGCCCCGTCCGGGATGCCTACCGCCTGTACCGGCCGGCCCCGCTCTACCGGGCCCACCGCCTGGAGCACGCGCTCGATACGCCGGCGCACATCTACTACAAGTACGAGGGCACCAGCCCGGCCGGGAGCCACAAGCCGAACACCGCGATCGCGCAGGCGTTCTACAACCAGCAGGCCGGCGTGCGCCGGCTCGCCACCGAGACCGGGGCGGGCCAGTGGGGGAGCGCGCTCGCGTTCGCCGGCGCCCTCTTCGGTCTCGAAGTCAAGGTCTACATGGTGCGCGCCAGCTACGACCAGAAGCCCTACCGGCGCAACCTGATGGAGCTCTACGGGGCGGAGGTCGTGGCCAGCCCGAGCCCCACCACCGCGTACGGACGCCGCGTGCTCGAGGAGAACCCGGACAGCCCGGGGTCCCTGGGGATGGCGATCAGCGAGGCCGTGGAGGACGCGGCAGGCCGGGACGACACGAAGTACTCGCTGGGGTCCGTGCTCAACCACGTGCTGCTGCACCAGACCGTGATCGGCCTCGAGTCGATCGAGCAGATGGAGATGGCGGGCGAGCGGCCCGACGTGATCATCGCCTGCGCCGGCGGCGGTTCGAACTTCGCCGGGCTCGCCTTCCCCTTCGTCGGACAGATGCTCCGCGGCGAGGCCTCCTACCGGGTGGTCGCGGTGGAGCCCGAGGCGGCGCCCAGCATGACTCGCGGCGTCTACGAGTACGACTTCGGCGACACCGCGCGGCTCACGCCGATGGTCAAGATGTACACCCTCGGCCACGACTTCGTGCCGGAGCCGATCCACGCCGGCGGCCTCCGGTATCACGGCATGTCGCCGCTGGTGAGCCTGCTGAAGGCGCACGACATCATCGAGGCACGTGCCGTGCACCAGCGACCCACGTTCGAGGCGGGCGTGCAGTTCGCTCGCACGGAGGGGATCGCGCCCGCGCCCGAGTCCGCGCACGCCATCCGTGCCGCCATCGACGAGGCGCTGGAGGCGCGGGAGCAGGGCACGGCCAGGGTGATCCTGTTCGGGCTCTCGGGCCACGGCCACTTCGACCTGTCGGCCTACGAGCGGTACCTCGCGGGAAGCCTGGAGGACTACGAGTACCCCGCCGAGCGCGTGCGCGAGGCGCTG
>JAJYDP010000072.1:0-11906 GCA_021777365.1 Chloroflexota bacterium
CGAGCTGATCCTCGCCGATCGCGAGGATCTCGTCCGGGGTCAGCCCCTCCAGGGCCCGCAGCTCCACGAGGCGCTCGTACCGCTCGCGCCCGAGCGGCCAGTCGCCGGTCCCGTCGGCCAGGCGCCCCCGCAGCCAGCCGGCGTACTCGCCCACGGCCGACGCGGCGCGTTCGGCTGCCGACTCGATGCGCCGGAGGGCCGGGCTGCCCGCTGGCCAGGTGCCGGCCGCCGCCCCCACCACCTCGCCGAAGAGGGCCGGCATCTCCGCCGCGGATTCCAGGTCGATCTCGCCCCAGATCCGCACGGGGTTCGCCGCCAGCCGGGTGCGGTGCTGTGCCAGCGCCTCCGGCACGCCCTCGAGCCGGGAGGCGATCGACTCGAGCCGGTCGGCCAGCGGGGCGAAGTCGCGGGCCAGGATGGAGAAGATCGCGTCTCCGACCTCCTCCATGGCGCAGGAGCGCCGCTCCCAGCTCCGCTCCTCCTCCAGGTCGAAGAGGCTGAGCCGGGAGCCGTGCAGCGCAAGCTCGCGCTCGAACCGCACCTCGTCCGAGAGTCCGCCGGCATCGAGCGCCTGCACGTCCGCCATGAAGCGCCGCTCGTGCGAGATCCGGTCGACGATGGCGTCCCGGCTCCCGTCGCCGATCCGGTGATCCTCGGAGTGGATCCCGACGAACGTCGCGAAGACCGGCATTGCCCGGACCAGGTACGCAAAGTGGTCATCGACGAGCGCCCAGAAGCGGGCGTCCAGCGGCTGGCTCATCTCACTCCGTTGCATCTCACCGAGCCGCATGGCCACGCCCGGTTCCTGGCTGCTCAGGTGACCGGGGTGGCCGGCCGGGGTGCCGCGCCGCAACGGGCGAGCGCGGACCGGCAGGCCACGATCACGCGCTCCACGTCTGCCCCGTCCACGCCGTAGTGGGTCACCGCCCGGATCGTGTCGTGCGGGTACTCGACCATCAGGACGCCCTCGGCGCGGAGCGCGTCGAGGAACTGGTCGCGCAGCTCGCGGGGGGAGAGCGAGGCGGCCTCGCTCGCCGGGTCCGTGGCCGCGACACGAAACACGACGAAGTTGGTGGTCGCCCGCGCGGCATCGAGGTCGGTGATGCCCGGCATGGAGGCCAGCGCCTCCGCCAGGTGCCGGGCGTTGACGTGGTCCTCGGCGAGCCGCTCGATCATGCCGTTGTTGCCGTCGCGGAGGGCCACCAGCCCGGCCGCCGCAAGGACCCCGACCTGCCGCATGCCGCCGCCCACGAGCTTGCGTGCGCGCCGGGCCCGGGCGATGAAGCCTCCCGACCCCACGACGACCGACCCGATCGGGCAGGCCAGCCCCTTGGACAGGCAGAAGGTGGCCGAATCGGCCGGGGCCAGCAGGTCGGCTGCCGGGACTCCCAGGGCGACCGCGGCGTTGAAGAGGCGCGCGCCATCCACGTGCAGGGGGACACCGTGGCCATGCGCGATCGCCGCGATCTCGGCGGTGTAGGCGGGGGTCAGGGGCTGGCCCATGGAGTGGGCGTGGGTGTTCTCGAGGACGATCAGCGCGGTCCGGGGCTCGTGGAGGTCGAGCGGGTTCCGGAATGCCGCGTCGACCAGGGCCGGGTCCATGGTCCCGTCCGGCCGCGCCGGGATCCCGCGCGCCGACGCCCCGGCGATCACCGCGTGTCCCGCCTGCTCGTCCATGAGGGTGTGCGACTCGGCCTCGGCGATGATCTCGCCGCCGCGCGGTACGTGCGCGATCAGCGACACCAGGTTCCCCATCGTGCCGGAGGCGACGAACAGGCCGCCTTCCATGCCCGTGATCTCGGCCGCGCGCTCTTCCAGGGCGTTGACCGTGGGATCGTCGCCGAAGACGTCGTCGCCGACCTCGGCCTCGGCCATCGCGCGCCGCATCTCCGGCGTGGGGTGGGTGACGGTGTCGGAACGCAGGTCGATGGGTGGCATCGCGCGGAGTATAAGGTGGCACATGGCCGGCGCAGGCCCCGGCCCCCGCGTACGGGTCGGGGCTCGGAAGGGACGACGTGCGCGACGTCTGGACCGCCGACCACGCCGGACGAGGTGGTCGCGGTCGGGTCACTGACCCTCGTAGATGGTCGCGACCCACCCCCGGAGAGGGTACCGATCGTCTGCGCCCGGCTCCCGCACCTGCTAGACTCCGGCCCGCCGCACGGACCCGTGGTGTAGCGGCCAAACATGCCAGCCTGTCACGCTGGAGATCGCCGGTTCGAATCCGGTCGGGTCCGCCACGCCTGGTTTCCCACATCGCCGTGCCGTATCCAGTAACCCACCAGATCCGGCAATGGGTCGGAGACCGCGGCCTCTCCAGGCTGGGTGAAGACGCGCCCTCAGGCGGATAGATCCGCCATCAGACCGACGACTGCCCAAGCCCCGGCTCCGGAAGGCGCCGGGGCTTGGTTCTTCTTCGGGGGATATTGGCCACCCATCGCCTCAGGAATCAATGTGTGGGGGTCCGACCGTCGATGTACGAGTCCACCTCGGTCAGCCGCAGCCCGGAGGTCCCTGCATCGACGACCGTCGTGATGCGCTGAGGATCCTGCGGGGTCCCCGAGCCTGACACGGTCTGGCTGGCCGGGGTGAAAGCCGTGCGCGGGCTCGCACTGCCGCCGGCCGGGATCGACGCCGGCCCGTAGAGGACGCCGTTCACGGCGATCAGCGTCCCGCATGCCGTATCGCCGTAGAACTCACCGTATGTGTCGCCGTCGTAGTTCACCGCGCAGCTGAGATCGGGGCTGATGGTGATGGTCATCGGCTGGCCGCCGATCGACATGCCGGCGAGCACAGTGCTGGCCGCCGGCGCAGCTCCTCCCTTCGGCGCGTCCTTCGCCGCGACGGGCGCCGCGGGCACAAGCGGCCAGACGAGGATCACGGCGATCGCTGCTGCGAGCCAGGTCAGACGAGTCCGAGGCATAGAGATCCCTCCCTCTCCGTGTCCGCGTCGCGCTCGGATTCAGCGGAACGCGGTCACAAGACCCTCCGAGTTCAAGCAGAACGTCGGGCCGATGCCGCCGTATCGCGCGCCGGGTCCCGCGGTGTGCAAGGGTCCGGGGTCGAAGTCGGGCGCCTTGCGCAGGCGCAGCCCGACGTCGGTCTGGATCCAGTCGCCCTGGTCGGTGCCGCGTGACGCGACCACGTAGCAGCCGGACGGCAGCTCGCTGCTGATGCGCGTCCCCGGGTACGCTCGAGCGACCCAGCGCCCGTTCGGCCTGGTGCCTGAGAGCAGGAGATCGCCCACTCCCGGACCGATGCCCCCGTTGATGACCGTGCGGCCATCAAGCATGTTGGCCGTGACAGTCTTGCCGTTGGCCAGGTGGAACTCGGTAAGGTTCCCTTCCACAATCTGGCCTGAGACGACGACCCCCGCGACATCGGGCGTGTACGGCCCCGGGCCGCGCTGCAGGAGGATCGTCCCCAGGACGAGGAGCAGCAGCACGGCGCAGGCGGCGAGGAACGTCCTGTGCGTCCGGACCCAGGCCATGCGCCTCCCTCCGCTCCTGGCCCGTCGACGGCGGGACGAAGCCGTCTACCCACCTGTCGCTCTTGGGCCGGCGGGGTCGCGTCCCCACACTTGGTGTAACAGCGCAGGCGGCCGACAGGAGAGCGACCACCGCGTCATCCTCGCGTCGTTGGAGTAGCAACCGACGACACGAAAGGACACCACGATGGTCACCGACAGGATGGGCGTGCTCGAGCTGCTGCGCAAGGCCGGCGCCGACGGTGACGTCGACTTCCTGCGCGAGGGGGTGCGCGTCCTCGCCCGGGCGGTGATGGAGGCCGAGGTCACCGAGCTCACCGGGTGCCCCACGGGGAACGCGACCCGGAGCGCCGGCTCACGCGCCGCAACGGCTACCGCGAGCGACGCTGGGACACCCGCGTCGGGACGGGCGGCCGAGGGACCGCCCCAGTCCCCGAGGATCGGGATCCGGCCTGGCGCCGTGGCGATCGCCGTCGATCGCGTGCATGTGTTCGCCGTTCCGGGCTACGAGGCCGCGCCGGCGCAGTCGTAGAGGGAGCTCGATCCCGAACCGCTGTAGTCGACCGCCGTGCAGGTGCCGGTCACCCAGCTGCTCACGGAGGAGGCCGCGCCGCCCGATCCGCCGGGGCCTCCGAAGCCGCCGCCCCCACCGCCGCCGGCGAGCACGTAACGGAGCTTCCCGGCGGCGACGTACTGCTGCAGCTGCGCCAGCGTGGGCGCCGGGTCCGATCCGGTGAACCCGCCCATCGCCATGACCGGCAGGCCGCTGGAGAGCTCGATCGTCGCGGCGTTCTGCGCGGAGGTGACGGCCACGATCCACGTCGCGCTGCCCTGGTGCGCGACCAGGTAGCTCACCAGCGCCGAATCCGCGGATCCCGAGCCCGCTCCCGTTGCGCCGCCGAAGCCGTCCGAGGCCTGGGACGGCGCGGCGGGCAGCGTCCTCGCCGGTGGCGTTCCGCCCGCGAGTGCATTCGGCGCCGTGCCAGCGCCGCTGCCTGCAAACCCCCCGGCGAAGCCGCCCGGCTCGCCACCCGCGCCTCCGACACCGGAGACGGCCGAGGCAGGGCCGGGGTGCGGGTCGGAGCCGGTGATCGAGGTCTGCACGGTGGCCAGCGAGTAGGCCGCCGGCGCCACGCGTCCCAGCGTCGTCCGCAGCTGTGGCGTCGACGCCACCAGGAGCACCGCCGAGGCCACGGCGGCCAGGGCCACGGCCGCCGGGCCGAGTGCGGGCACGAAGTCGGGCGTTCGCTCGAGCAGCACCATGCCCCACAGGGCGGTGCCGATGAACGCCGCACCCAGGGCGATCGCCCCCAGCGGTGTGCGGGACCGCAGCGCCCAGACGTCGGACAGGCCGGCCCCCACCAGCACCGCGATGCCCGGTGCCAGTGCGACCGCGTAGTAGGAGTGGATGACGCCCGACATGAAGCTGAACACGAGCGCCTGGGTCAGCAGCGTGCTGCCCCACAGGAGGTAGCCCGCCAGTCCGCGATCTGTCCTGCCGGCGCGCCTGCGCAGCCAGAGACCGACGGCCAGGCTGGCGAGTGCCAGCGGGATCAGCCAGGCGATCTGCCCGAAGAACTCGCTGTTGAAGAGCCGGAACAGGCCGGCGGTCCCGCCGAATCCGCCGCCGCCGCCACCACCGGGCCCGCTGCCGCCGAAGATCCGGCCAAGCCCGTCGTAGCCGAAGATCAGGTCGAGCGGGGATCCGGTCGTGCTGCCGCCGATGAACGGCCGGCTGCCGAGCGGGATGAGCTGGACGATCGCGACCCACCACCCGCTCGCGACGACCACCGTGGCCGCCGCGACGAACAGGCCGGCGATCCGGCGGCGCAGCGTGGTCCTGGCCGAGATGAGATACACGAGCGCGAACCCGGGGAGCACCAGGTACGCCTCGAGGTACTTGGTCAGGAACGCGAACCCGACCAGTGCGGCCGCGAGCGCGGTCCAGCGCAGGCTGCCGTGGTCGAGCGCGCGGACCAGCGCCCAGGCGCCCGCCACGAGCAGCAGGGTCAGGAGCGCGTCGGGGTTGTTGAACCGGAAGATCAGGACCGCGGCTGGGGTGAGCGCCATGACCAGGCCCGCGATGACCGCCGCGGCCGGCCCGAACGAGCGCCGCACGATCACGAACAGCAGCGCCACCGTCAGCACGCCAGCGAGCGCCTCTGGCAGCAGGATGCTCCACGAGCTCATGCCGAAGATCCGCACCGACAGGCCCATCAGCATGGTCGAGAGCGGGGGCTTGTCGACGGTGATGAAGTTGCCCGCGTCGAGCGACCCGAAGAACCACGCCGACCAGCTCTTCGACGCCGCGAGCACGGCGGCCGAGTAGTACGTGTTGGCGTAGCCGTTCGCGGCGAGGTTCCACAGGTAGAGCACCGCGGAGAGGGCGGTCACCCCCAGGAACGACGGCAGGATCCAAGCGGGCTCGTCGGCGCGGGAGCGGACGAGGTCGCGGAGACGGAAGCCAGGTCGGGCACGCGCGGCCGGTGGCTCCCGGGTGATCGCGGTCATCGAGGTGTCCTTTCGAGGGGCGTGCGCCCTGCGACGCGAACAGGCGCGGGACGCCGCGGGCGAGTCGTGTCGAGGGCGAGCCGGAGGAGCAGGAAACGGACCACGGTCGCGAGCGCGTTCGCGGCCACGAGGACCGCGAGCTCGACCGTCCGGCCAGCGCCCGGTGCGACGCGGTCGAGCGCCGCGAGCGAGGCCGAGGTGATGGCGAGGGCCACGCCGAGGGCGAGCAGGCCGGCCGCGTGGTCGCGCGCCAGGCCGTCACGGCCCTGCAGGTCGAACGTCAGCCGGCGGTTGGCGGCCGTGTTGCCGATGGCCGTGAGGGCCAGCGCCAGCGCGTTGGCGACCGCGGCGGGCGAGACGGTGCGGAGGATCGCGAAGAGGACGACGTAGGCGAGGGTACTCGCGACGCCGATGGCGGCGAAGGTCCCGGCCTGCCGGACCGTCCGACGGTGGGCCGCCGGCACGCGGGCGAGGCGAATTCGGGTCGCGAGCGTGTCGGTCGCGAGCGTGTCGGTCGCGGGCCTGTCGATCGCCGCCCGCCACGCTTCTGCTGCCATGGCGGGCAGTGTCGCCGACCAACCCTTGCGATCAGGTTACGGGTGGCCCGGCTCTCTGCCCGGATGGGTCGGCCCTGTGCCCGTTTGACCCGGCTCCCGGCGCTTGTCATCCGTCCGATGATTCAGGTGGAGAGAGACATGCGGCTGGACCCGACCCGGGTCGCAGGCGACGACGCCGGCCTGACGAGGCTCCCGCGGACGGGAGGGCCGGCCATCGCGGCATGGGCGACACTCCTGGCCGTGATCGTGATCCTGGCCGTGATCGGCGGAAACACCGGGCGGCCGCCCGTCTTCCCCGCGTCTCCCACGGCAATCCCTGCGGGGATGACGCTCGTCGAGCCGGTCGAGGGGGCCCTCATCGCCGGGCCGGCGGTGAGCGTCTCGGGCGTGGTCAGGGATGGGGCGACCACGATCGACGCGCGCGTCCGGATCCGCGGCGATCTCGAAGGAGAGGCCCGGATCCCGGTTGGGCCTGGCAGCGGCCGGTTCCACGGGCAGGTGGTGCTGCTCGTCCCGCGCGCCGCAGACGAGGCCATCCTGGAGCTGGCTGACGCCGGGCATCCCGAGCGCACCTATCCGTTCGTGCGGCTCACCATCGCATCGGCCTCCACCGTATTCCTCGCGCAGCCGGCCCCGGGGGACGAGATCACGGGCCCGCTGCTGGTGGTCGCCGGGACCGCCGAGGAAGCGGTGACGAGCCTGCGCGCCGAGCTGACCGCCTCCGACGGAACGGTGCTGGCCGGCGTCTCGGGCGACCCCGTGCGAGCCCACCTGGGCTCGACGTTCTCGCTGGCGCTGCTGTTGCCCGCGGAGCGCCCCGCCGGCCTCGCGCTGCTTCGCCTCGAAGCAAGCGCGGGCGATACGCCCACCGCCGGGGTTCTGCGGGAGATGCGGGTCGGGCAGGCGACCGGCCCGGCCGGCGGCACATCGACCGGCCCGGCGGCCGGGACCTCCCGGGCGACGGTGAGGTTCACCGGGCGGACGCTGGCGTTCGACTACCCTGCGGGGTGGCACACGCAGCGGTTCGACTACCCGCTGACGTTCGACCCGGACGCCGAGGTGGTGCCGTTCATCAGCTCGGACCCCATGCGCGACGCCTGTCGCGCGGAGGATGGCGCGAGCCCGGGCCCGGGCGTGTCGCTCACCTGCGGGTGGCCCTTGGATCGGTTGTCCGACGGCGGCGTGCTGCTGACGTGGTGGGTGACCACGGGCGATGCGCGGGGCCCGTCCCTTCCGCCGGGGACGCCGGTGGTGGTGGGAGGCCGGCCGGCCAGCCTCCGCGCGGACCGGCCCGGCATCTGCCGCTCGCTCGGCGCGACCGAGACGATCACGGTCGATGTCCCGTCGCCCGCTCCACCGGCGCGCACGTACAACCTGACCGCATGCGTCCGGGGAACGGGTCGTGCGCTCGCCGTCGCCGAGCAGCAGGTGCTCGACGTGCTGGGGACCGTGGCGTTTCGATCGTGACGGACAGGCAGCGCTGGCCAGCGCAGCCTGTCCGCAGGCCGGCGTCCCGCCGGTGCGCGCCCCTACTCCACCCGGCCCGCCGGCCACGTGCCCATGACCTGGCGGAGGATCGCAAACTCGCCGATGTGGTAGGCGTTGTGGTCGCCGACCAGGCGGACCTCCCGGACGATCGTGTGCCCGGGGGTGCCCTGGATCGTCGCCAGCAGGTCGGTTGACGGGTCGGCCACCAGGTCGTGCAGCGCCTGCCGGTCGGCCTCGAACGAGGCGACAGTCCGCGCGAACTCCTCCGGGGTGGCGGTCGCGTCGCGCGCCGGCCAGTACTCCTCCGGCCAGTTCGGCGCGATGTACGCCCGGTTCCGGATGTAGTCCAGGATGTCCCACTGGGCGATCCGGATGTGCTCCAGCAGGTGCCAGGGTGTGTACGGCACGTTGGGCGGCCGGCGGTTGATGGCGTCGGCCGGGAAGTCGGCGACCGCGGCGTCGTACGGCATGTGGGCGCCGCGCCCGTCGATCAGTTCGAGCAGCTGCTGTCGCAGGATGTCCGTGTCTGCCATCTCGTGCCCCCTTGTCGCGGGTCTATCCCGCAGTGCTGGCTACTCCAGTGGCGACAGGCCCGCCGAGCGAAGGTCCCCGTCGAATGCGAACGCGAGCGCGATCCCGTGGCGCCTGGCGTACGTGATCGTCACCCGATCCACGAAGCTCGTGCCTCCCCCGAGAGCACGGTAGTCCGCGAGGGCCGCGTCGTGGACCTCGCGCTCGACCATCTCGACGCGGATCGCCGGCAGGACCCGGTCGATCAGGGCATCCACCGCCGGCCGCCCGAGCCGCGCGCGCACCAGCGCCACGGACTCCGCGACGACATACCCGTGGGTGAGGAGATCCGCATCCGCCGCCACATCCCATGCCTGCAGCGCCGCCGCATGGTGGAGGTCATCCTCGTCGAGCAGCGCGAAGAGGGCGCTCGTGTCCACGAGGGCCGTCACCATCGATCGAGCTCGGCGAGGTACTCGTCGTGCCGCTCGGAGATGTCGTGCGCGCCCGAGTGGAACCGCCCGAAGACCTCACGGGCCCCTGCACGCGCCTCTCGCCGCGCCTCCGCGTCCTCGGGATACGTGCGATCGACGGCGTCTCGAATGAGAGCCCCGACGCTGGTCCGCCGGCGTCGTGCCTCGCGGCGGAGGCGTTCGTGCTGCGGATCGGTGAGGCCGATCGGGATCCGTCTCATGGCGTCCACGATACCACTCCAGGCCAGAGTGATCTCACATTCGGTGCCCTGCGGGCCTCCCGAGTGCGTCAGCGGACGGTGCGCGATCGCACCACCTAGTCGTCCGCTCGCCGCGGTTGCCTGGCCCGGTACCCTGCGGGGGACATGGCACGCTCCACCACGCAACGGCTCGACCCCCGGCTTCGGGCGCTCATCTGCGACAGCGATCCGCGCGTGGTGGGTGCGATCGCCCACGCGCTCGGCGAAGCGGGGTTCGAGGTGGTGACCATCTACCGGGTCGACGCCGCCGTGGCTCGCCTGCTCGACGAGCGCCCCGACGTCGTGATCCTCGGGCCCAGCCGGGACGTGGACCCGCTGGTCGCGATCCCGCGGCTTCTCGCCCGCGCCGCGATCCCCGTCCTCGCGATCTCGGCGCTGCGCGACGAGGCGTGCGTGGTGGCGGTGCTGGAGGCCGGGGCGGACGACGTGCTCGACTCCGCGTACCGGCCACTGGAGCTGGTGGCGAGGGTCCGGGCGCTGCTCCGCCGGCGGGCCGGGCCGCCGGTGGCACCCGATGCGCCGCTGCCCGACGGCCTGCGGATCGATCCAGGGCGGCGAGTGGCGAGCGTGGACGGCCGCCCACTGGAGCTGACGCCGATCGAGTTCGAGCTGCTCTGTGCGATCGGAGGACGGCGGGGCGACGTGGTGGATCACCGCACGCTGCTGCGCGCCGGGTGGCCGGGGCGCGCGGACGTGGATCCGGATCTGCTGCGTACGCACCTGACGCACCTCAACGGGAAGCTCGTCGCGGCAGGGCACCCCGGGCTGCGGAACGTGCGCTCGATCGGCTACGCGCTGCGGATCGAAGGGGGAACCGGGCCGGCCTGACGCGGCGTACGATCCTGGACGGGAGGAGGCGCCCTGGGCATGCTCGCCATCCAGACCGAGCGGCTGACCAAGTTCTATGGGAAGGCGCGCGGCATCATCGACGTTGACCTGGAGGTCCGCGCGGGCGAGATCTTCGGCTTCCTGGGTCCCAACGGCGCCGGCAAGTCGACCACGATCCGCCTGCTGCTCGACCTGATCCGGCCGACCTCGGGGCGCGCGGAGGTGCTCGGGCTCGACGCGCACCGAGGCCGGCTGGCGATCGACCGGCGGGTCGCCTACCTCCCCGGCGACCTGTCGCTGTACGGCGACCTGACCGGCGCGCAGACGCTCCAGTACCTCGGCAACCTGCGCGGCGGCGTGGACGCCGCCTACCGCGACGAGCTCGTCAGCCGGCTGGAGCTGGATCCATCCGGCCGGATCAGGAGCATGTCGCGTGGCAACCGCCAGAAGGTCGGGCTGGTCGCCGTGTTCCAGGGCCGCCCGGAGCTCCTGGTCCTCGACGAGCCGACCAGCGGGCTCGACCCGTTCGTCCAGCTCGAGTTCGAGCGCCTGGCCGACGAGGGGCGGAAGGAGGGGCGGACCTCGTTCATCTCCTCGCACATGCTCCCGGAGGTGGAGCACCTGTGCGATCGGGTCGGGATCATCCGCGAGGGCCGGCTCCTGGCGGTCGAGTCGATCGCGACGCTCAAGGAGCGCGCACTGCGCCGGCTCGAGATCGAGTTCGCGTCGCGCGTGCCCCGGGAGGCGTTCCGGGACGTGCCCGGGGTGCGCGATCTGCGGGTGGACGACGCGCGGCTGACCTGCACGGTGATGGGCAGCCTCGACGCGCTCGTGAAAGCCGCGGCGCGATTCGAGGTGCGGGGGATACGGACGCAGGACACGAGCCTGGAGGAGATCTTCCTGGCGTACTACGGGGCTGGACAGGAGGTACCCGGTGCTGCTGCGTAGCGTCTTCACGAAGACCCTGCGCGACCTCCGCTGGCCGACGTTCTGGACCGCGCTGGCCCTCTTCGTCGGTGGCGGCTACTTCACCCTGCTGTATCCGACGTACGCCACCCAGTTCAAGCTGACCGAGCTCCTCGAGCGGCTCCCGCCCGCGATGAAGGCGCTGATCGGCGCCCAGGTCGCGGACGTGAGCACCGCCACCGGCTTCCTCAACATCGAGCTGTTCCCGATGATGCTGCCGGCCGTGCTGGCGGGATACGCAATCGCCCAGGGGAGTGGGGCGACGGCGGGCGAGGAGAGCCGCGGCACCATCGACGTCCTCCTCTCGTACCCGGTGCCGCGCTGGCTCGTGGTCGCGCAGAAGTCGGCGGCGGTCGTGATCTCCGTCGCGGTGGTGGCCGCCGGATTGTGGGTCGGCGCGGTGCTCGGCGCCGCCGCCAGCAGCAGCGCGCTCGATTCGGGCCGGGTCGCCGAGGCGCTCTTCATGGCCGTTCTGCTCGCGCTCGACTTCGGCGCGGTCGCCCTGCTGCTCGCCTCATGGAGCGGCAACCGCGGCCTCGGGATCGGCGTGAGCGTGGCCCTGCTCGTGGTCATGTACTTCGTGAACGCGCTGGCGCCGATCATCGGCGGCCTGGACTCGATCAAGCAGGTCTCGCTCTTCTTCTGGTACCTGGAGAGCAACCCGATCCGGAACGGGATCTCGATCGTCGACTCGTTCGTGCTGACGGCCGTGGCGATCCTCCTGTTCCTGGCCTCGCTGGTCGCCTTCGAACGCCGCGACCTGGCCGCCTGAGCGGGGCTACGCCCCCGGCGCGGCCCTCGGCGCCCCTCCGCGCGGCCCTCGGCG
>JAJYDP010000072.1:11916-12685 GCA_021777365.1 Chloroflexota bacterium
GCCACCGTCCCGCAACCCAGCCTCAACGCCGTCTCCCTTTGCGCCGGCGGAGACCGCCCATAAGGTGCGGCCGTGGGGGACGGCCGGGTCTCCGCCGGGGCCGGTCGCACTCCAGGCGGGGTCGCTCGCGCTCCCGCCGACACGGCGACATCCGTCGCCATCGCCGACGCCGGTCACCACGGGCCGGCGTCCACGACGACGAAGGGAGCAACCGCATGGCCGCCACCTCGCCGGATGGAATGAAGCGGACACTCAGCCTCACGGGCCTGACGATCAACGCCATGGCGCTGATCGCGCCCGGCGCGTTCCTGTGGACCACGTTCCAGTCGCAGGCGCTGCAGGCCAACGGCGGCCAGACCACCGCCTTCGACATGGTCCCCGGCCTGCTCTTCGCGCTGATCCTGGCGTTCCTCACCGCCTGGTCGTACTCGGAGCTGTCGGACCTCTACCCCAACGCCGGGGCGGGCTCGTCGTACTACTTCGCCGAGGCGGCCTTCCTGGAGCGCGAGGAAGCGTTCCACTACAAGTTCGCCCGCCTCGCCAAGTTCGTGGTCGGGTGGATCTCGCACCTCTACTACTGGATCTACCCGGGGATCATGGTGGCGTTCACCGGCACGCTCGCCGTCTACATCCTGGGCCTGTTCGGCATCACGCTGTCGACGCCGCTCGAGATCGCCGCCGCGGTCCTCTTCGCGATCGTCACCGGGCTCATCGCGTTCCGCGGCATCGCCGGGTCGACCATGACCGCGATCATCATCAACGTCATCCA
>JAJYDP010000908.1 GCA_021777365.1 Chloroflexota bacterium
CTGGGTACAGGTCGAACGACACGCCATGCAGTTTCGTGCCGGAGGCCAGGTCGCGCGCCGCGAGGCGGGGCCTGGCGTCCGGCACGCGCTGCCGGGCGGTGCGCTCGGCAGCCGACATCTCGCCGGCCGCCTGGCCCAGCATGAGGCCGACGATGCGCTCCTCGGCCCCGGCGTTGACGTCGACCACGCCGACCGTCTCGCCCTCGCGCAGCACCGTGGCGCGGTCGCACACCGCGGCGATCTCGATCATCCGGTGCGAGATGAAGAGGACGGACCGTTCGCTGCCGCGGTGGCGCCCCACCACGTCGAGCACGCGCTCGGTGAGGTTCGCGGGCAGGGCCGCGGTGATCTCGTCGAGCATCAGCACGTCGGGCTCGATCGCGAGGGCGCGGGCGAGGTCGACGATCCGGAGCGAGGCAAGCGGCAGCTGCCGCGCCAGCATCGACAGATCGAGGTCCTCCAGCCCGAGCTCGTGGAGCCAGTGCCGGAACGGCTCCACCGGGGTCTCGGTGAGCCGCAGGTTCGATCGGATGTCCAGGTCCGGGATGAGCGATGGCTCCTGGTAGACCGAGACGAGGCCGCCCCGGCGGGCCTCGGCCGGCGAGTGCACCAGCCGCTCACGGCCGTGCACGGCGATCGTGCCGCCGTCGGGCCGGACGGTACCGGTCAGGATCTTGACGAGCGTGCTCTTGCCGGCGCCGTTGGCGCCCATGAGCGCGTGGATCTCGCCCGGACGGACGGCCAGCGACGCGGACTTCAGCGCGGCCACGGCACCGTACGTCTTCGAGATGTCGGTCGCCTCGAGCAGGAGGTCGGTGGTGGTGAGCGTCATCGGATCCCGTCCGTGGAGAAGGCGGATGTGCGGGGGGATGCCGTCGCCGGCATCCCCCCGCGGGTCACGGCCTGGGGACGACTACTCGCCCGGGCCCTTGCACGCGATGGCCTGGGCCGCCGTGTAGGTGGTCCAGTCGGGGATCGTGACGCTCAGCGGCCACTGCGAGTTGAGCCCCTGGATCGACTGCCACGACTGCAGCATGGCGATCCCGGCGGCGCTCGTGTTGTCCGCGGCGACCGGCGTCAGCTGGACGGTGTTCGGCTGGCTGGCGGAGGGGTCCGTCTGGACCTTCTGGCCTTCCAGGAGCTTCAGGGCCACGGTCACGCCCGCGCCGCCGACGGCCGCGGTGTTCTGCACCGCGATGCCCTTCAGGCCCGGGTAGTCCTTGGTGTCGAGCAGCTGGTGCACGAAGGCGCCGAGGTCGGCGCCCACGATCGGCACGAAGGGCTTGCCGGCGGACTTGATCGCATCGACGACCATCGAGTCCATGCCGGACGTCCAGATGCCCTGCGTGTTGTTGTACTGCCCGCTCGCGATCCAGTCGTTGATCAGCTTCGTCGCGGTCGCCGGGTCCCAGCCCGTGAAGACGCCCTGGTTGTTCGGCAGCACCTTGATGTTCGGGAACTCGGCGAGGGCCTTCTGGAACCCGATGTTGCGGTCGCTGTCGGCGGAGTTGCCGGCCAGGCCGCGCATGTAGTAGACGTTGCCCTTGCCGCCCATCTGCTGGAACAGCCACTTGGCGCCCAGGTACGCGTACTCGACCTGGTTGTTGTGGACGTTGTACGTGTTCGGGTCGGTGACGTACGAGTCGACCGATACGGTCACGATGCCGGCCGAATGCGCCTGCTCGAGGGCCGGGTTGAGGGCCGTCGGGTCATTCGGGTTGACGATGATCGCGTTGACGCCCTTGGCGATCAGGTCGCGGATGTCCTGCAGCTGCCCGGCGGCGTCCGTGTTGCGGCTGATGACGGTGATCTGGGAGACCTGTCCGGACACGAGGGCCTGCGCCCTTGCCGTGCACATCTCCTCCTCGCGGAAGCCGTTGCCCACGCCCGCGCCGTTCGAGTAGCCGATGGTGTACTGCTTGCCGCTGGTCGAACCGGTGGTGGAGGCGGCCGGCGCGGCAGCAGATGCGGCCGGTGCGGCGCTCGAGCCGCCCGCGGCAGCCGATGCGGCCGGCGCGGCAGCGGACGGGGCCGTCGTGGCCCCCGCCGAGCAGGCTCCGATGATGACGGTGACCGCGCCGAGCGCGAGCCACCTGCGGAATCCTGGATCTCGATTCATGAACCGGTGTCCTCTCTCCGTTGGTGCGATCTCCCCACTGGGAAACGGTCGGCGAGTGGTCGCCGTGAAGGTGGCCGGGCCCGTCGTCTGTCATCCACCTCCTGTCGGACGACCGGCCGATGCGCGGAATGCCCCCACCCAGTTTCCGGGCCGGCGATCGGGGGCAGCAATGACAATTGCGGCTGAGAAACTGGCAGGAGCGGCGGCCGCGCGGTGCGTGGCCCATCGATCGCGCCGGTCCTCGCCGGGGACGCTGTTGACCTCAATGGGCGTCGCCTCCGGTCGACACCGGAGCCGCGCCCGCCAGGCCTGCCTTGCGCGCGCGGAAGTCGTCGAGCATCGGCCCGGTCTGTGTCGCGCCGACGCGGCTCACGCCGAGGTCGAGCACCGCGAGCAGCGCGTCCAGGGTGCGGACTC
>JAJYDP010000909.1 GCA_021777365.1 Chloroflexota bacterium
CCTGGACCGTCTGGTGGCGGCCGTCATCCGGCGCGGCGGCTCCGAGGCCACCCGACACGCCTACCGGCTCGATCTCGCCCAGTTCTTCGCCTGGCTGCGCGAGCAGGGGCTGACGCCGGCCACCGCCGGCCCGGACGACCTCGACGGCTACAAGGTCTGGCTCCTGGAACCCCAGGCGGGCCGCCAGCCCGAGACCTACACCGTCAGCAGCGTGCGGCGCAAGCTGACGCCGGTGCGGGGCCTGTATGCCGAGGCCGACCGGCGCCGCCTGCTGGCATTCAACCCGGCCGCCTGGCTCCGCAACCCACGGGGCGAGGATCAGGCGGTCGGGGCGGCCCTGTCGCTCGCCCAGGCCCGCGAGCTGCGCGAGCGCATCGAGGCGGACCTGCCGGATCCCGCACGGCGGCCCATCGCCCTGCGCGACCGGGCGATGCTGAGTGCGGTGATGAGGGGGTCGTCTTCCGCCTCGTCCAGCGCGACGAAGTACGGGTCCTCGATCGGTGCGCCGCGGTCCGCGCAGACCCTCATCGGATCGCTCCGCCCCGCCGCAGCTCGGCGTCCTGGACCCGCACGGCGCTCGCCCGGTCGGGATCCCCCGCCAACTCGAAGCAGCGAGCCGCCTCTGGCAGATCCCAGCGTCGCTGGTATCCGGTCGCGGCTTGGGTCCAGGCGTGGCGCGCCCGAGCCGGACGACCGAGATGTGACCAGGCCGTGGCCGCCTCCTCCCACATCCCACCGGCCTCACAGAGCTGCGCCAGCTGCGGGGTCATCTGCTCGGGCTCGTACTCCAGCATCAGACCGCTCCTCGCTCCATCATCGCCAGGGCATCCTCGCGGGAGACGTCCGCATAGCCGCCTGCGGCGTCGAGAACGGCGAAGCCGGACCACTCCCAGTTGCGGGCGGTCGAGCCCACACAGAAATGACGGAACTGGTAGAGACCGGGTACTGAGACCGTGAAGCGGAGGACACCCGAGCGGCCGCTGCGCGACATGCCGCTGGTGTTCTTCGGGCAGAACTCGCGGGCAAACGTGTACTTCGGGTCGGGTCCGGTGATCCGGGCGATCCAGGCGTCGGAGCCGTATCCGCCACCGCGAATGTCGGTGTGCGTGTGGCCGATCCCCAGGTTGGTCATCGCAGATCTCCCCGCCGGTGCTCCTCCGGCTACGGGCCGGCCGATCGAGCCGACGGGGGATGGTCGTCGGGGCGCTTCTGGCGTCAAGGGTCTGCGAAGGTCGACCTGCGCAGGTCGGTTCGAGCTGCGCCGAGGGTCCGCCGGCCACAGGCCCACGGGCTTGCGTGCCGCAGGCACAGGTCGCCACACTGGACGGGATGCCAGCGCCGTTTGCTCTGCGCCTCGCCGCCCTCGCGGCCCCCGGGCCGGGGGCGTCCGCGGATCGCTTCGCGCCGCCCGCGGAGCTGCCGCCTGCGGCGCTCGGCGTGCTGGCGCGCTTCGAGACGCTCGGTCCCGCTGGACGCCGGCGCCTGGCCCGCGCGATGCGGCACCGGCGGCCGGCCTTCGGCCTGATCTACCAGCGCGTGGCCTGGCACGAGCTGCACCAGGGCCCCGAGTTCCGGGCCTGGCGCACCTGCTCGCTGGTGCTCGAGCGCATGATCGGGATCTATGCCTGCGATGACGTGGACCGCGCCTCGTTCGTCGACCACGAGGCGCTCGATGCCGCGGAGGATGCCTGCCTGGCGGCGATCGTGGCACCCCGTTTGCCCTACGAGGCCACCGTGCTGGCCGGGCCGTGGATCGCCGGGTCGCGTCGTCGCCGGCGCTGAGCGGCCGGGTTCGGCGGATCGGCGCCGTTCCCTACCGACCCCGCACTGGGCGGTCCAGGGCACGAACAGGCCCCGGCGGAAACGCCGGGGCCCTCGCGTGATCGGCTCGCGGCTCAGTGCATGATCTTGAAGACGGCGCCCCCACAGGTGGGGCACTTGCCCTGAAACGCCTCCTTGCCGTTCCGCATGACCACCCGCTCGAGGTCGGTGATCTCGCGGGTTGCCTTGCACCGCACGCAATAGGCCCTCGGGCGGAACGGCTCGGACATCGCGTACCTCCTCAGCATGGATGAGCGGCAATCGCGCGCGTTGCACCCTGTGTCATGGGCCTCGCCGTTCGGCGGTCTTCGCCCGTGCCACGATCACCGGACGGCGCCTGGTGGGGCGGTTGGTCGTTCTAGCCCCCGTGCGAAGCGTCGATGGCGTCCAGGTCCATCCCCATCAAGGCGTGAATGTCGTCGGCCTGCTCGCCGCACGCCTGGCACTCGGCGTAGGCGACTGGCGCGTAGTCGGCCGGATCGATGTCCTCGGTCGCGTAGTAGCCCGTGGCCGGGTCGTAGCTCGTGACCGGTTCGCCGATGCCGCTTTCCCCGAAGACGATGGCCTCGGTCGGCGGAGCGCCGCAGCGGCGGCACCTGGGCTCGTGCATCTCAGGCCACCTTCCTGACCAGCTTGACCAGCTCCTCCAGCGTGTCGGCCTGCGCGTCGCAGTGGCCGCACTGCCAGCCGATGTCCTCGGGATCCCCGGACGCGT
>JAJYDP010000910.1 GCA_021777365.1 Chloroflexota bacterium
GAGCTACTACCTCGCGCGGCTGGAAGGCCGCCCGACCGCGCAGGCAGGCGGAGAGCCGGCGCCCGGGGGGGACGGCAGCGGAACCCACGGCGGCAGCGGAACCCACGGCGAGCGCCCCGACCTGGGCCCTGCCGGCCTGTCGGCACTCGCGGCGGAGGCGCCCGCGGGCTCCCCCCGCGAGGTCGTCGCGGACCTCCTCGAGCGCGCACCGTTCACCCCCGCCGAGGCCGCGAGCCCGGCCGGGCGGGTCGGGTGGCGCACCCGCGCCGGCGCCTACGTGGCGCTGACGAAGCCACGCATCATCGAGCTGCTCCTGGTGACCACGGTCCCGGCCATGGTCCTCGCCACCCGCGACGTGCCCGGGATCCGGGTCGGGTCGTGGATCATGCTGGTGATCGCGACCCTCATCGGCGGCGCGCTGGCTGCAGGCTCCGCGAACGCCATCAACTGCTACATCGACCGCGACATCGACGAGCTCATGACGCGGACCCGCCGGCGTCCGCTCCCCGCCCACGCGGTGGATCCCGAGAACGCCCTCGTCTTCGGGCTGGCGCTCGGGGTTGTCTCCTTCGCCTGGCTCACGGTCTTCGCGAACCTGCTGGCGGCGTTCCTCGCGCTCCTTGCCATCGCCTTCTACGTCGTCGTCTACACGCTGCTCCTGAAGCGCAGCACGCCGCAGAACATCGTGATCGGCGGCGCCGCAGGGGCGCTCCCGCCCGTGATCGGGTGGGCGGCCGTCACCGGCAACGTCGCGCTGCCGGCGCTGTTCCTGTTCCTGATCGTCTTCTACTGGACGCCGCCACACTTCTGGGCGCTGGCGCTGCGGCTCTCCCGCGACTACGAGGCGGCAGGCGTTCCCATGCTCCCGGTGGTGAAGGGCGTGCGGGAGACCAATCGCCAGATCGTGCTGTACACCGTGCTGCTCGTGGTGCTCACCCTCGCGTTCGCCCTGGTCGCCCGCATGGGCCTGGTCTACACGGCGGGCGCGGCCGTACTCGGCGCGCTCTTCCTGCGGCAGGCCTGGGTGCTGTGGCGGGACGGCAGCGGCGCGGGCGCCGTGCGGCTGTACCGCTTCTCGATCACGTACCTCACCGTCCTGTTCGCCCTCATCGCGCTGGACGTCCTGGTCCCGATCGGCCTGTAGCCCCGCGCCCCGTCCGGCGGCAGAGGGTTGGAGCCATCATGGGGGCCATTTGGCCCTTATTTCTAGAGCCATTTGGCGCCTCTGACAGGCCATATGGGATATCATCACAGCCCCAGTGGTTCCAGCAGCAGCGCGAGAGGTGTTCCCCTGAGCGTGCAGTTGTCGCCGCGCGTCCGATCGGTCGTCTCCGTGGCCGGCCTCGCCGGCCTGGTGCTGCTGCTGGGCGGCTGCAGCGCGCTCTATCCCCCCAGCGCGGCGAGCAGCCAGGGCGCGGACATCCGCACCCTCTACGGCATCTTCATGGCGCCCATGATCGCGATCTTCGTGCTCGTGGAGGGGCTGATCGTCTGGTCGGTGTTCCGGTACCGGCGCCGGAAGGGCGATGACGAGCTGCCCGTGCAGACGCACGGCAACAATCTCCTGGAGATCACCTGGACTGTCCTGCCCACGCTCCTGGTACTGGTCCTGTTCTTCGTCTCCTGGCAGACGCTCAACAAGGTCGACGCCGAGCCCGCGAACCCCGACGTGACCGTGGACGTCACCGGCTTCCAGTGGCAGTGGACGTTCGCCTACCCCCAGTACAGCCTCTCGTACACCGGGATCGGCGACCAGGGCCCCGTTCTCGTCCTGCCCGTGGACGAGGTCGTCCACATCCGGCTGCACTCGAACGACGTGATCCACTCGTTCTACGTCCCCGACTTCCTCTTCAAGCGCGACGTGATCCCCGGTCAGGTGAACAACTTCGACCTGACCCTCAAGGACGCGGGCGTCACGTACACCGGCCAGTGCGCGCAGCTGTGCGGCATGGGCCACTACCAGATGCGCTTCACGGTCCAGACCATGACGCCGGCCGGCTTCCAGTCGTGGGTACAGACGGAGCAGACGAAGGTCCGCGCCACCCCGGCCCCGGCCGCCGGCGGCCAGGCCGCCGGCCCGACCCTCCGGCTGAGCGCGAGCACCACCAGCAGCTTCGACCGGTCGAGCCTGTCGGCGCCCGCAGGCCAGCCGTTCGCGGTCGTGCTCACCAACAGGACGGCCGGCGCACCCCACAACTTCTCGATCGAGGACTCGTCGGGCAAGGTCCTCTTCACCGGCCTGCCGCTCGCACAGCCCGGACAGACGGTCAGCTACTCGGTGCCGGCGCTCCCGGCCGGCACGTACACGTTCTTCTGCAGCGTGCATCCCAACATGACGGGCACTCTCACGGTCAAGTAGGAGATCGCATGGCGACGACCGTCCTCGCCCCGGGCGCGACGCGCACCTACCAGCGCTCGGCCCTGTACGAGTGGCTGACGACCACCGACCACAAGAAGATCGGGATCCTGTACCTGACCAACAGCTTCCTGTTCTTCCTGCTCGCCGGGCTCCTCGCGCTCGTGATCCGGAGCGA
>JAJYDP010000911.1 GCA_021777365.1 Chloroflexota bacterium
TCGCGGCCACCGCCCACGCCCACGGCCTCCCGCTCATCGTCGACAACACGTTCGCGCCCCTCCTCGCGCGGCCCATCGAGCACGGCGCCGACATCGTGCTGCACTCGGCGACCAAGTGGATCGGCGGTCACGGCACGTCCATCGGCGGCGTAGTGGTCGACGCCGGCCGCTTCGACTGGGCCGCGTCGGGGCGCTTCGCGGAGCTGGTCGAGCCGGACCCCTCCTATCACGGCGTGCGCTACACGGAAGCATTCGGCCCGCAGGCGTACATCGTCAAGCTCCGGGTGCAGCTGCTGCGCGACCTCGGCCCGGCGTTGAGCCCGTTCAACGCGTTCCTCTTCCTGCAGGGCCTGGAGACCCTGCCGCTGCGCATCGCCCGTCACTCGGAGAACGCCCTGGCCCTGGCGCGCTGGCTGGAGTCCGATCCGCGGGTCGCCTGGGTCAGCTACCCCGGTCTGCCGTCCCACCCCTCGCACGGGCTCGCCGCGCGCTACCTCCGCGGCGGGTTCGGCGGGATCATCACCTTCGGGGTCCGCGGCGGCGCGGAGGCCGGCCGGCGGCTCATCGACTCGGTGAAGCTGTTCAGCCTGCTCGCCAACGTGGGCGACGCGAAGTCGCTGATCATCCATCCCGCCTCGACGACCCACCAGCAGCTGTCTGAGGAGGACCAGCTGGCGTCGGGCGTGACGCCCGATCTCGTCCGCCTCTCGGTGGGCCTCGAGCACATCGACGACCTGATCGCCGACCTCGACCAGGCGCTCGCGGCGGCCACCGGCCCCGAGCGTGCGGAGACCGCGGCGTGATGGCCACCGACGAGCTCGAGCGCGCGCCCGTTCAAGCACCAGGACTGCGGCCGGTCCCCACGGGCCCGCCACTCGGCACCGGGCGGGTCGAGTCCGCCCCACTCGGGGCGTTCCAGCTCGAGGGCGGGGTCACGCTCCCCGCCCTCGCCGTCGCCTATCGCCACGACGGGCCGCCTCCGCCGGCGCCGCAGGTGCTCGTCGTCCACGCGCTCACTGGCTCGGCCGACGCCGCCGGGGACTGGTGGGCGCCCCTCATCGGTCCAGGCCAGGCGCTCGACACCGGTCGCGTCGGCGTGCTCTGCGCCAACCTGTTGGGCGGTCGCTACGGCACCACGGGTCCCCGCTCCCCCGACCCGCTGACCGATACGCCGTATGACGGGCGCTTCCCCCCGGTCAGCGTCCGCGACCAGGCCCGCGCGCAATGGGCGCTCCTCGACGCGCTCGGGATCGGGACACTGGCCCTCGCGGTGGGCGGGTCGCTTGGCGGGATGGTGGCGCTCGAGGTGGCGCTCGAGCGATCAGGCACCGTTGACGCCGTCATGTCCATCGCCGCGCCGGCCGCCACGGGGCCGCTCGCCCTCGCCTGGAACCACCTCCAGCTCGAACTCATCGAGCGACTGGGTGTCGACGGGCTCGACCTCGCCCGGCGCCTGGCCATGACGACCTACCGCAGCGAGGTCGACTTCGGCGAACGGTTCGGCCGCCGCCGCGAGGCCGACGGACGGTACGCCGTGACGAGCTACCTCGAGCACCAGGGGCGCAAGCTCGTCGATCGGTTCGATGTCGACACGTATCGCGTGCTCGTGCGGGCGATGGACGGCCACGACATCGGGCGGGGCCGTGGCGACCCGCGCAAGGCCCTCCGCCAGCTCGCCATCGGAGCGACCCGGCTCCTGGGGGTGGGGATCGCGGGCGACATCCTCTACGGGCCCGACCAGGTGCGGGAGCTGGTACGCCTTGCCGAGGCGGCAGGGGTCGACGCGACCTACCGCGAGATCCGCTCGACCAAGGGCCACGACGCGTTCCTGGTCGAGTGGGAGCAGGTCGGTCGGCTGCTGGCCGAGGGCATACCCCTCACCCGGTCGGCGGCGACGTCATGAACATGGATGTGGCCGGGGCCGAAGGCCTCGTCGTCGGTCCGGTCGCCAGGGCCACGCGTCCGCGGCGCCCTGACCTGCGCCACCGGCCGCGTGCACGGCGTCACCCCCTCGGCGGTTGCGTCCCCCGCCGCGAGCGCGGCGCCGATGCCATCGGGCCGCCCGCAGCACCTCGGCCGCGGCGGCCGGTTCGCCCTGCTCGCCGACCCGCCAGATGACCCGGATCGCGAACGCGGCGAGCGCGCCGTCGGTCAGCCAGGGCTCCACGCCCTCGATCGCCCGCCGCATCTTCAACGGCCACCTGTCCGACACGAGATCGACCTGCTGTGCCTGATCGATGGCGAGGCGCTTGGCGCGCCCCTCGGACGCTCGCAGGGGGATCGAGCGTCGTTCGATCTCCGGCACGCAGTCGAGAGGCGTTCGGCATGTTGCGACTCTCCCACCGGGCGACAGACCAGCGCCCACCACGGCACGATCGTGCCCAGGCGACGACAGCCTCGCCGCCCTCAGCCGCGGAGCGGTATCCCCAGTTCGTCGAGCGAGTCGAGCAGCTCCTGCGGATCGCGGTAGACACGGAAGGCCCCCGCCCGCGTCAGCTCATCGGCGCCGTACCCACCGCTCAGGAGCCCCACG
>JAJYDP010000073.1 GCA_021777365.1 Chloroflexota bacterium
CTCGCGTCCCGCCGATAAGAGGTGGAGAGGATGAACTCGACGTTGAGCCCGGCGGTCGCGAGCTTGCGGGCGGCCGCGGCGAGCGCGCCCGGCGCGTCGGCCAGGGCGATCGGGATGACCTCGAGCTCCCGCGCTTCGATGCCGGCCCCACGGAGCGCCCCACGGGCCCCGGCCTCGTCGCTGACGAGGAAGCCGATGAGCCCGGTCCCTTCCTCGGTCAGCCCCGCCAGCGCCGTGATGTTGACGCCGGCCTCGCCCAGGGCCTGACCCAGCCGCGCCAGCTCGCCCGGCCGGTCCTCGGCCGTGACCACAAACGCCTGCATGGCGATGCCTCCTCCGCCCGGGGCACGGATCTCGGCGTGGACCCGGCGGCCGCGGGTCGGAGCCTCATGGTACGCGCAACGACGCTGGCACCCGCACACCATCGCGGGATCGTGCCCCCGCCCCGCGAGTCGCGCCCCTGCGCAGCGTGCCCACCAGGCGCTTCGCGTCGAACGGCACTGGCGTTGCACGGTGGACGAGGCGAAGACTGGCGGCCCACGGGGATGCAGGGGCAGGCGCTCCTGTCGGACGTCGGTTGCAGCGTGCGGGCAGGGGGGAGTGACATGGATGTGCATCGGTCGATCGAGATCGCCGCGCCACCGGAGCGGGTCTGGCCGCTCCTGGTCGAGCCGGACAAGGTCCTGGGCTGGTACGTCACGCTCAACGAGTTCCGGTATCTCGACGAAGGACAGCGGGGCCCCGGCGCGCACGTGCACGTCGAGGAACGGGCGGTCGGGCCGCTGCTGAAGATTGACTTCGAGACCATCGAGTGGATCGAGAACCGGGTGCTCGCGTTTCACATGACGTCGGGCTCGGGAGTCAAGGCGTATGACCAGCGGTGGAGCCTGGAGCCCGTCACGACCGGTTGCCGGTTCACCTTCGACGAGCATGTGGAGTTGCCCTTCGGGGTGCTCGGCAAGCTGCTGGGCGCCGTGGGGCAGCGGACCTCCGAGGCGCACGTGACGGAGATGTTGACCAGGCTGAAGGGACTCGCCGAGGCCTGATGCACCGTGCGTCCAGCCCGAGGGCAGCGGCGCACCGGAGGTGACGCGAGCGACCTCCAATCGCCAGGCCCATGAGGCCGAGACCCTGTCGCGCGACAACGCCGTGTTGGGCCCCCTGCTCTCGAATCGAGGCTCGTTGCGGCGCTTGAGCGTCTCGGCGCGATCGCCGGTCACCGTGGCGCGATGGTGGGCAACCTGAGAGGTATGGCCCTCCCTCAGGCTCCTGTTCCCACCACACCGCGCCCTCGTTCCAGCGGGGCGCTTCGGTGTCGTCATCCGGCGTTCCGGCCGGGTCCTGGCGGCGCGAAACCTGCTTCGTTCGCGCACAGCGAGCTGCGCCGGCGGCGCGAGGGTCCTCGACGTGTTCGTTACCCTAGGCAACAGGCACCCGGCCGTCGGCGGGCCCAGAGGAGGGTGGACTCGATGTTCAAGCGGATTCTCGTTGCGGTGGACGGCAGCCACCATGCCCGGCAGGCCGCCCTGACCGCCGCCGGGTGCGCCCGAGAGATGGGCGCGACGCTGACGCTGCTCACGGTGTACCACGAGCCGCCCGGCTTCGAGGGCGAGCCAGGGTACTCGGAGGATCTCGAGGCGGCCATCCGGCGGGCCCAGGTGATCCTGGATGAGGAGGCGGCCGCCGTCGAGGCGGCGGGCGGCCCCACCGTGCGGAAGGACGCGCTGGGTGCGGGGCAACCAGCGCCGGCCATCCTCGATGCGGCCGCCTCGGGCCAGTACGACCTGCTGGTGATGGGCACGCGCGGGCTCGGACGGCTGCAGAGCGTGCTGCTCGGGTCGGTGTCGGCGCAGGTCGCGGCCCACAGCGCCATCCCCGTCCTCATCGTGCACGGCGCCGAGTAGGATCCGCCGGCGACCGGGATCGCCTCCGCCGCCGCGCGAGCCCCGCCATCCTTTGAAGGAGAGACGGCATGAAGCGCAGGCTGGACGTTCGCAAGCAGATCGGGCTGGTGGCCCATGACAACAAGAAGCAGGACCTGGTCGAGTGGGCCCGCTACAACCGGCTCCTGCTGGCGCAGCACGACCTGTTCGCCACGGGAACCACCGGCGCGCTCCTCGAACGCGAGCTCGAGATCCCCGTGACCAAGCTCCAGTCGGGTCCGCTCGGTGGCGACCTCCAGGTCGGCGCCATGATCGCGGATGGGACCATCGATTTCCTGGTGTTCTTCTGGGATCCCCTCGAGCCGCAACCGCACGACCCGGACGTCAAGGCGCTCCTGCGGATCGCGGTCGTGTGGAACATCCCGGTCGCGTGCAACCGGGCGACGGCCGACTTCATGATCTCGTCACCCCTCATGTCGGACGGGTACGAGCGGCACCTCCCGGATTACACCGAGCACCTGACGCGCGAGATCCACGCCGGCAACACACCCTGACCGCCGGCCGCCGTCCCGCGGCGCGGAACGGATCAACGGCGCGGCTGCGCGACGCGGCGGCGTTCTCGACGCGCAGCCGCGGCAGGCTCCGCTCGCCTACTCGCCCGCCTCCGCGCGGACCGGCACCAGGTTCCCCTCCACGCTCGCCTCCACGTGCTGCGCTGCGTGCGTTGCCCGCAGTGGGAGCTCGTGGAGGAACACGGCGGCCGCGGAGGCAATGACCGCGGCGCCCACGCCGATCCACATGGAGTTCCCGAGCGCGATCGAGAACGCCTGGTGGAAGCCGTCGAGGAAGATGGGCTGGAGCTGCGCCGGGATCTGGGTCAGGAACTGCGTCGCGCTGCTTCCTCCCACGGAGGTCAGCTCCTGGCCGATGTTGAACCCCGCCGGCGCGGCCGGCGGCACGTACGCCGCCGGGGCACCCGCGGCGATGATCTGGCCGCGCAGCAGTCCCCAGGTCAGGTTGTTCTCGAAGAGGGTGAAGGCGACGGTCAGCCCCACCGAGGTGCCGATCTGGCGCATCAGGGTGAGGTCGCTGGTGGCCGTGCCGAGCAGCCGGAACGGGACGGCGTTCTGCACGATCAGGGTGAAGACGGCCATCATCGGACCCACGCCGATGCCGGCCACGACCATCCACAGCCAGAGCGTGGGCGTCGGCGTGTCGGCGCGCAGGTTCGTGAACAGCACGAGGCCGAAGGCGACCAGCGCCATGGACCCGACGAGGAGCCACTTGTAGCGGCCGGTGCGGCTGACGACCTGGCCGGAGACCACCGAGCTCGCGATGAGCCCGAACAGGAACGGGAAGAGGTCGTAGCCCGAGGCGGTCGAGCTGGCGTTCTGCACGACCTGGAACCAGAGCGGCAGGAAGATGATCGCGGTCGCGAAACCGAACGACGCGAGGAACGTGGCGATGCTCGACACCGTGAACGTCCGGTTGCGGAAGAGGTCGAGCGGGATCACCGGGTCCTCGGCGCGGGTCTCGGCGACGATGAAGGCGGCCAGGAAGGCGATGCCCATGGCGAAGCCGCCCACGACCCCGGGCGCGGTCCAGTCGCCGTTCTCGGCGATCGTGAGCGCGACGAGCACCGGGACGATGGCGAGCGTGAGGGTCACGACGCCCGGCAGGTCCAGGTTGAAGCGGCTGCCTGCGCGCTTGACGGTCGGGAGCAGGTGCCAGATGAAGTAGAGCGACACCAGCCCGATCGGCAGGTTGACGTAGAACACCCAGTGCCAGCTCACGTGATCGGTCAGGAACCCGCCCAGGAAGGGGCCGACCAGGAACGCGATGCCGAACACGGCCCCGAAGAGCCCCTGGTACTTGCCCCGCTCAGCCGGGGTGAAGAGGTCGCCGATCACGGCCAGGGAGATCGGGAACAGCGCGCCCGCTCCCAGGCCCTGGACGGCACGGAAGAGGATCAGCTGCCACATCGTCTGGCTGAGGCCCGACAGCGCGGAGCCGGCCAGGAACAGCACGATGCCCGCCATCAGCAACGGCCGCCGGCCGTACAGGTCGGACAGCTTGCCGTAGATCGGGATGGTGACCGTGCTGGTGAGCAGGTAGGCGGTCACCACCCACGTGTACAGGTCCGCGCCGTTCAGGTCGGTGACGATGCGGGGCAGCACCGGACCCACGATCGTCTGGTCGAGCGCGCTCAGGAACAGCCCCAGGAGGACTGCGAAGAGGATTTCGAATCGGGCGCGTGGGTTGACCTCGATGGCCGGATGCGTGGCCCCGGAGGAGCCGGAGGTGACCGGCAGGCTTTCCATGAAACGTGTCTCCTGGGTGGGGGGTGGGCGCCCGCGCGCGTGGTCTGTGGCTATGTGCGAAGTGGACCGGTGGGAACGGTGGAGAGGCGAGGGGAGAGCTGGTCCGACTCGTCCTCGACGAGGCGGCCCTCCGCGCGGAGTCGTTCCGCGGTGGTGAGGAACTCGCGAATGGCGCGCACGAAGTCGGTGCGCCTCTGGTCGGTCATGGCGGCGAGCACCTGCCGCAGCTGCTCGGCCCGCATGAACTCGCGGTCCTCCAGCACCCGGCGACCGAGATCGGTGGCGGTGACGAACACGACCCGGCGGTCGGTCTCATCGTGAGTGCGGCGCACGAGTCCGCGCTCCTCCATCCGGGACACGATCCCGGTGGCGTTCGAGACGGCGACCTCCAGGATGTCGGCCAGGCGGCTCATCGCGAGGGGCCCGCTGGCCTCGAGCACCATGAGCACGTGTAGCGCCGTCATGCTGATGTCCTGCCGGCACCACCGGCGGACGTGAGACGCCCGCTCTCTTGCGATCAGCGCGAGGAGCTCGCTGACAGCAGCGTCGGTGGGGGTGCCGGTGTGAGACGTGGTCGTCGTCGATTCCATGCTGCGTGACGAATGGTTGCTTTGCTGGCTCTTATTATGCGCGTCAGCAAGGTTATGTCAAGCATAAGTATCGGTGCGCGCTGCGGGAAACGAAGAGATCGTGGCCCTGGCCGGCCTGGCACCACGTGCGTCTCGACGCTCCGGACCCCCAGCCGGCGGTAGACCGGCCCGCCCGGGGGGTTCGCCGCGCAGCCTCAGGGTCAGTCCAGCGTGACCCGCTGGTGCCAGTGCGGCACGAGCGTCTCGAACCCCATGCCGCGGACCTTGGGCTCCAGCGCCTCCTGCGCCTCGGGGTCGCCGTGCACGATGAAGACGTGCCGCGGGAACCCGGCGTCCCCGGGACGCTTCCCGGCGGCGAAGGCGCCCAGCCAGGCGAGGAGGCCAGCTTCGTCGGCGTGTGCCGAGAGGCCACTGATCGAGCGGACCTGGCAGCGCACCACGCGTGTCTCGCCGTCGATGCGGACGGTCTTCGCGCCAGCCTGGAGGTGGGCGCCGAGGGTGCCCACGCCCTGGTAGCCCACGAAGAGGAGCACGGCGCCCGGGTCGCCGATCAGCTCGCGCAGATGCCCCAGCACGCGGCCCCCGGTGAGCATCCCGTTCGATGCCACGATCATGTAGGGCCGCTTCGCCCTCGAGATGGCCTGCGAATCCTCGAAGTCGCTGGTCACCACCTGGTTCGGGAAATCGAGCGGCGCCTCGTGGCGGGCCAGCAGGTCGCGGGTCTCCTCGTCCCAGTAGTCGCTGTAGCGGCGATAGATGTCGCTGGCGTGGGAGGCCATCGGCGAGTCGAGGAAGAGCGGCAGGAGAGGGATCCGTCCCGCGTCCACGAGCCGGTTCAGCTCCCAGACGATCTCCTGCGTCCGGCCGATGGCGAACGACGGCACGAGCAGCACGCCGTCGTGCTCCGCGACGAGCCGGACCGCCTCGGCCAGGAGACGGACCGCCTCCTCGTGGGGCTCGTGCTCACGGCCGCCATAGGTGGACTCGACGAACACGTAGTCGGCCGAGGGGATGGGGGTGGGATCGCGCAGGATGGGGGTGTCGACGGGACCGAGGTCGCCGGAGAAGACGAGCGTGCGAGCCGGGTGGTCGGGCCCTGCGTCGACCTCGAGCCGGATGATCGCCGAACCCAGGATGTGGCCGGCGTCCAGGAAGGTGGCCGCGATCCCGGGCGCGACCCGCACGCGCTGTCCGTAATCGATGCCACGGAACTGGCCGAGGGCGGCGCGCGCCTGGTGCTGATCGTAGAGCGGCTCGTCGATCTCCACCTCGACCTGGGCGGCCCCGGTGAGGATGGCGTGCTCGGGGTTGGGACGGCCCTTCGGCGTTGCGGCCGGGGGAAGGCTGCCGCCGCTCGTGCTCGGGTGGGTCGCTTGCGCCGGCCCCATGGCGTGTGCCGACTCGTCCGCCGTCGCCGGCCCGGGCACCGGGATCGGCCCCTCCGCCCCGGCCGGCTCATCCGCCTGCGCCAGCTCGACCTGCGCCTCGATCGCCGCCGCCAGCTCGCGTTCCTCCACGACGGCCCGGTCGGGATGCCGCCTTGCCCAGCGCGCCTCGCGCTTCGCGAACTCCTCCTGCAGCTTCCCGGAGTCGAGGAGGACGAGCCCCGCCAGCTCCACGGTCCCGCGCGTGGCGTAGATCGGGCCACGGAACCCTTCGGCGACCACGTGCGGAATCAGCCCGCAGTGATCCAGGTGGGCGTGCGTCAGGACGATCGCGTCCAGCGACGCCGGGTCGTAGGCGAGGGGGACCCGGTTGCGCACCGACTCGTTCGGGCTGCCTTGGAACATCCCGCAATCGACCAGGATCCGGGCGCGGTCGGTCGTCAGGAGGAACTGGGAGCCGGTCACCGTGTTCGCGGCCCCGAGGAAGTGCACGTCCATGCCGCGCATCGTGCCACCGGACGCGCCGGCGCGCGAGCTGCGCGTGCTCGAGGGACAGACGCGTGCCGGCGGGACGAATCAGCCCCGGCGGACCGTGCCCGGCGCCACCAGCCGCTACACTCAGCCGAATGTGCCTGACGACCGCCTCCACCGATCCGCGCGATCGGCGCCCCCCATGACCGACGCTCCCCGTGGCTGACGACACCGGCGCCCGGCCCCGCGACCCGTTCGCGACCGGCCCGCTCGATCGAGCGGCCGCCCAGGCACTGGTCCAGCGTGCCGACGCCCTCGCCTCGCAGGGGGAGTACCAGCAGGCCGCCGCCTTCTACTCCCGCGTGGTCGGCCATCGCGACCCCGACCTGCACGTGGCCGCCCTGCTCGGCCTCTCCGAGTGCCGCTACCGCATGGACGAGGACGAGGCCGCGATCGAGGGCTGGCGGCTCGCGACGCAGGCGCCCGAGACCCCGCTGAGCTGGATCGCCTGGCGCCAGCTGGCCGCCGCGCGCGTCCGCGAGGGCGATCTGCGGGGCGCCCTCGACGCGTACCGGCAGGCAGACCGCCGCGCGCCCCGGGAGGCCAAGGCCGAGATCGCGTCCCGGCTCGGCTGGCTCAGCAAGGAGCTCGGCGACCGGCGCGCGGCCGGGCGCTACTTCGGCAGGTCCCGGGCGGGCGGCATCGACCAGCCCATCGTCACGTACGCCATCCTGGCGATCACGATCGCGATCGGTCTCTTCCAGATGGTGGGCGGCGCCCAGGGAGCCGCGATCACCAACCTCCTGATGCTCGACAAGGCGGCGGTGGCCCGCGGCGAGTACTGGCGGCTGCTGACCGTGGTGCTCGTGCACGCGGGGCTCCTCCACCTGGCGTTCAACATGTACGCGCTGTACCTGGTGGGCCCGATGGTGGAGCGCATCTACGGGCGCACGCAGTACCTGCTCATGTACGTGCTGTCCGGGATCGCCGGGTCGGTGCTCAGCTACATCTTCCTGTCCGAGAACGCGGTCGGCGCGAGCGGCGCGATCTTCGGCCTGTTCGGCGTGGTGTTCATCGCCTACCGCGTGCACAACCCGCTCCTGGGCCGGGGCGCCGACGCCCTGGCGCGCCAGATCGGGTTCCTGATCGTGTTCAACCTGGTGCTCGACCTGGGGCTGATCGGTGGCGGGGTGGGGATCGACATCTTCGCCCATATCGGCGGCCTGATCGCCGGGGTCTGGCTCGGGCTGATCCTGCTGCCGACCGGACTGCGGCTTGCCGACCTCTGGCAGCACCCGGCCGGGGCACCGGCGGCAGCGGCCCCGCTCTCGGGCGCCCTGCGGGTCGGCGGTGTGCTGCTGCTCGTGGCCGTCCTCGTGGTGGGTCTGGAGCTCGGCACGACCATCCGGACCGGGGGAGGCGGGACGGTCGGAGCCACGCAGGGTACGACCGTGTCGACCGCCGCGGCCGACACCCCGGGAGCCGCCCGGGCGGTGCAGGGCACGGGATCGGGACCGGCCGGGCCGGCGTCCTGAGGGTGCCCGGGGTCAGCCGGTGACGGAGCCGCGCCTCGCAGGGGGAGCGGGGGCACGGAGGAGGTCTCGCCGCTGCCCGAACCGGTCGATGATGCGGTAGAAATTGCGGCGGCTCAGGCGCTCCCGCTCCGGCTCGGGCAGGCTCGTGTAGCCGCGGTGCGCATGCCGCACCGCAGGCAGCTCCAGGCGCAGGGCCCGGCGGTGCGGTCCGTGCTCGCCCTCGTCGCGCAGTACGAGGCTCCACCAGATGTCGAGGTTGCGGTAGAAGCGGAAGTGCTCGTCGAGCGGGCCACGCGCCGCGTAGTCGGCCCGGCGGAAGCCCTGCAGGTAGGCCTCGATGGCGTCGACATCGCCGGGCCCCGCATCGTCGAAGTGCCGCAGATCGCCGGACGCGATTCCCCAGCCGCCCACCACCGCGACCGACGGGTCGCGTAGCGCCTCCACGACCGGGGTGACGATGTCGCCGGTCGGCTCCACGCTCGTGTCGAGCAGGATCACGATCTCGCCTTCGGCCCGGCGGATGCCCGCGTTTTGCGCCGCGGCGTACCCCAGCGGGGCGCTCGTCCAGACCTGCTCGGGGGCGGCCCCCGCGACCGGGGCGGTTCCGTCGGCCGACTCGAGCGCACCGGCCTGCTCGGGGGTCGGATCGTTGGCCACCACGACCACCTGCGTCCCGGCCGGCGCGTGCGCCCGGAGCCCGTCGAGCGCGCGGGCCACGTCCTCGGGCCAGCGGTCGGCCAGGAGCACGACCGTGGCGAGCGCCGACGGCGGCTCGTCCAGCCTCCACGGCACCGAGCCGCTGGAGCCATAGCGGGTCCGACCGGCCACCTCGACGTCGGGAGGATGGGTCGGCTCGAGCCTGAACCGGAGACCCTGGTCGATGACCTTCCAGCCCGCGGCCTCGATGTCGGCGCGCAGGACATCGGCCGCGTGCCAGTCCCTGGCGGCACGGGCCTCCGCCCGGCGTCGCGCCAGCGTGTCGATCTCGGGCGGGACGGGGGGCGGGGGGAACGATCCGGTCATGTCCGCGGCAGTCTAGCCGACACGCCGCCGATTGCCCCGGCGCGGGCACCTCGATGCGCGTCGGCTCCGCCGCGGGCCCGTGGAGGACGCCGGCACCCGGACCTCCGTCGTGCCGTGGCCCTCTCGGGTTCCGGTTTGGGTACCCTGTGAGTGGTGCACCGCTCCCTCGTCGCCGTCCTGCTCGGCACGTTCACGCTCCGGTTCAGCACCGGGCTGACCGGGGCGCTGCTCATCTACTACCTGGCGGAACTGCCGCGGCACGGCGGCCAGGCCGTCGACCCGACGATCGTGGGCATGCTGGCGGCCATGTTCTTCGTGGCGGAACTGCTCCTGTCGCCCCCGTTCGGGGTCGTGTCGGACCGGCTGGGGCAGCGCCCCGTCATGCAGCTCGGGCCGGGATTCGGAGCCGTGGCGGTGATCCTGACCGGGCTCACCACGAGCATCCCGCTGCTGGGCCTCACGCGCCTGCTGGAGGGTGGGTCGAGCGCCGCGAGCGTGCCCTCCATCCTCGGCTACATCGCGCGCGCCACGGCCGGGAACGAGCCGCTCCGCGGGCGAGCCGTGGCGCGCTTCGAGCTTGCGACCCTGGCCGGGCTGGGCACCGGGCTGGTCGCGGCGGGACCGCTCTACGAGCTGTTCGGGCGCACCGCCTTCTTCCTCAACGCGCTCGTGTACGGCGGTTCGTGGCTCATCTACCGCTTCGGCGTCCGGGAGCTGCCCGCCTGGAGTCTCGAGACCGATCCGCCACGTCGCCCTGGCCTGCGGCGCTACCGGGCGCTGCTGGCGAGCTCGCACGTGTGGCTGCTGGCCCCGACCTGGATCGCGGTCAACGCGGCGATCGGCCTCTGGACCAGCCAGTCGCTCTTCCAGCTGGTCAGGAGCGCCGACTCCCCGATCTCCCGGCGTCAGCTCCTGATGGGCGGGTTCACGCCGACCCAGGTCAGCGTTGGGCTGACGATCGGCCTGGCCGTGTTCTTCGCGGGCCTGCTCTACTGGGGTGGCCGGTTCAGGACGCTTCGCCGGACCACCATCATCCTGTACGGCATCGTTGGCGGCGTGGCGTCCATCGGCTGCACGTTCGTGGTGAACCACAGCGCTGGGCAGCCCGTGGCCGTCCCCGCGGCCTTCACGGTCGGCGCCGCGATCGGGCTGTTCGTGCTGGCCGGCGCCACCCCCGCGGCACTCGGCCTCCTGGCCGACGTGTCGGAGGCTCATCCGCTCGACCGCGGCGCGATCATGGGCCTGTACAGCGTCTTCCTTGCGCTGGGCCAGGTGGCAGGGAGCCTGATCGGCGGCGAGGCCGCCCGGTGGCAGGGGATCGACGGGCTGCTCGGCGCGACCGTCGTGCTGCTGGCGGTCGCGGTGATCCCGCTCTGGCGGCTGCGCGCGTTCGAGCACCGGCTCGGCCCCCCTGCCGCCCCCATACAATCCCGGCCATGACCGAGAAACGCGCGGACGTCCCCACCTTCGGCAACTTCGTCGGCGGCGAATGGGTGGAGGCCGTCGGCGGCGGCACCTTCGAGTCGCTCAACCCCGCCGACACGCGCGACGTGGTCGGCCGGTTCCAGGCATCTGGGGCAGCGGACGCGGCGATGGGCGTACGGGCCGCCGAGGTGGCCGGTCCGGCCTGGCGCCGTACGCCTGCTCCCAAGCGGGCCGAGGTGATGTACCGCTTCGCCGCCCTGCTCGCCGAGCACAAGGAACGCCTCGCCCGGGCCATGACCCGGGAGATGGGCAAGGTCCTCGCCGAGGCGCGCGGCGACGTCCAGGAGGGGATCGACATCGCGTTCCTCATGGCGGGGGAGGGGCGGCGCATGTTCGGCGACACGGTCCCGTCCGAGCTGCCCGACAAGTGGGCGATGAGCGTCCGCGAGCCGCTGGGAGTGGCGGCGATCATCACGCCGTGGAACTTTCCGATCGCGATTCCGTGCTGGAAGATGATGCCCGCCCTCATCGCGGGCAACACCGTGGTGTGGAAGCCCGCGTCGGACACCCCGGGCGTCGCCGCGCTGCTGGTCGAGCTGCTGCACGAGGCCGGGTTCCCGCCCGGCACGGTGAACCTCGTCACGGGCTCCGGCGAGGACGTCGGGATGCCGCTGGTCGAGAGCCCCGACGTCGACGTGATCAGCTTCACCGGGCACGCGCAGACCGGCACGCGCATCGCGCAGGTCGCGGCGAGGCGCCTCAAGCGGGTCGCGCTCGAGCTGGGCGGCAAGAACGCGATCATCGTGATGGACGACGCCGACCTGGACCTGGCGGTCGACGGGGTCGTCTGGTCGGCCTTCGGGACGACCGGCCAGCGCTGCACCGCCTGCAGCCGCCTGATCGCGCATGAGCGGATCCTCGACGGGCTGCTCGAGCGGCTGGCCGACCGGGTCGGGCGCCTCCGGCTCGGCGACGGGCTCGAGGAGGCGACGGACGTGGGGCCGCTGGTGAACGCCGCGGCGCTGGCCAGGGTCTCGCGCTATGCCGACCTGGCACGCTCGGAGCACACGGTGGTCTGCGGGGGCGGGACCGCGACCGACCGGCCTGGCCTGGAGCATGGCCACTTCTTCGAGCCGACCGTCGTCCGCGACGTGCGGCCCATGGATCGACTGGCGCAGGAGGAGATCTTCGGCCCGGTCCTCTCGGTGATCTCCGTCCCGGACTACGACGCGGCCGTGACCGCCCTGAACCAGACGCCGTACGGCCTCTCGGCCAGTATCTACACCCGCTGCGTGGACACCGCGTTCCGCGCCATGCGGGACCTCCGCGCGGGGCTGGTGTACGTCAACGCCGGGACCATCGGCGCGGAGACGCACCTGCCGTTCGGGGGCATGAGGGGGAGCGGCAACGGACACCGCGAGGCGGGCCACGCCGCCCTCGACACCTTCACCGAGTGGAAGGCGATCTACGTCGACTACTCGGGCCGGCTGCAGCGCGCCCAGATCGACAACCAGCCGGGATAGGTCCACCCGACCTGCGGAATGCGGCCTCCCGCCCCCGCTCAGCCGTCGCCCGCGACGTCCGCCGCCGGCCCGGAAACCGCCGTGAGCCACGGACCGAGCAGCGCGTCCAGCGCCGGCCGCTCCAGGAGGTCGGCGAGGACCGTCGCCGCGACGGCGTCGAGCACGGCGGGGAACGCCTCGCGCCGGATCTGCGCCCAGTCGCGCGCCTGCCCCGAGGCGCCCTCGGCACCCCACAGGTCGGAGGACGTCAGCTGGTCGTCGAGCCAGCGCATCGCCTCGATCTGCGCCGCACGGGCCGCCGAGCGTCTCCCGCCCTTCTCGGCCGCCTGCTGGGCGGCGGCGTGCGCCTGCGCGCGCTCCCCTTCGGGCACTGCCGACCAGAAGCTCACCAGCCGCTGGGCCTGCACCGGGCCGAGCGCGGCGACGCGGCCGAGGAGCGCCGCGACGGCGTCGCTGTTGGGGCCGAACGGCAGCCGCCGGCCGCTTCCTGCGA
>JAJYDP010000912.1 GCA_021777365.1 Chloroflexota bacterium
CGATCTGGGGCGATCAGCAGCTCGTGCAGCAGGGCGAGGTCCATCTCAGCGCTCGTCCTCCACGTGGTGGTGCTGCTCGCCGGGCGCCGGCTGATCGTGGTGGTGCGCGTCGTCGAGGAGGACGGTCTGGCCGCCCAGCACCAGCAGGTGACCGCCGTAGGTTTGCGCGAGCACGTCGGGGTCGAGCACGAGCGACGAGGGTCCCTGGGCGACGAGCCTCCGGTTGACCGCCGCCACGCGGTGGAAGCGCTGCGCCGCGCAGGCCAGGTCGTGCGTGGTCGCCACGACGGTCCGGCCACGCCGGGTCTGCGCCTCGAGGATGTCCATGAGATCTTCCTGCGTCGTCGCGTCGATCCCCGTCACCGGCTCGTCGAGCAGGAACAGCGCGGGATCCGCGGCGAGCGCCCGGGCGAGGAAGACGCGCCGCCGCTGGCCGCCCGAGAGCGCGCCGATCTGCGTCCCGCCGTGCTCCTCCATGCCGACCTGCCGCAGCGCCTCGCCGACCGCGCGCCGGTCGTCCGCGCCCGGGCGCCGCACCGGCCCCAGCCGCGGGTAGCGGCCCATCATCACGACGTCGCCGACGGTCACCGGGAACGCCCAGTCCACCAGCTCCGCCTGCGGCACGTAGGCGATCCGCCGGGCCTCGCGCCCGGGATGCGACCCGAGCACCTCCACCCGCCCGGACCACGGGGCGAGAAGCCCGGCCATGACCTTCAGCAGGGTGCTCTTGCCGGCGCCGTTGGGCCCCACGACCGCCAGCAGGGAGCCGGCCTCGACCGCCAGGGTCACGTGCTCGAGCGCGACCCGGTCGCCGTAGCCCGCCGACACGTCCGAGAGCCACACGTCGGAATGCGCTCGGGCGTGGGCCGTGCCGGCATCGCCGTCGTGCTCGTGGATGGCGCCGGGGGGCGCCGGGGCGGCCGTCACGACAGCGCCCCCACGATCCGCTCCACGTCCCAGCGCATCATGCCCTCGTAGGTGTCCGCGGGGGCTTTCCCCAGCGTGTCGTTGTACAGGTCCGTCACCACCCGGGCCCCCGACTCCTGCGCGATTGCCTCGGCGATCGCGGGGTTGAACTGCGCCTCGGCGAACACCGCCTTCACTCCGGCGGCCCGGATCGCATTGACGAGCGCGATGACCTGTCCGGCCCCCGGCTCCTGGCCGGGCGCCGCCACCACGGTGCCCACGATCTCCAGGCCGTACGCCCGTGCGAAGTAGGGGAACGCGTCGTGGAAGGAGACCAGCCGGCGGTCGCCGGTCGGGATGGTCGCGATGCGCGTGCGGATCCACGCGTCCAGCGCCTCCAGGCGGTGCGTGTACGCGCCGGCGCCGGCGGCGTAGTCGGCTGTGTGCCCCGGGTCCACCTGCGCGAGCCGCTCGGCGATGCGAGACACGTACCGCTCGGCGTTGGCGACGTCGAGCCACAGGTGCGGATTCGGCGTGCCGTTCTCGCCGAGCACGTAGGTGGCACCCGGCAGGTCCTCGGCGAGACGGACCACGGGTGCCGTGGCACCGGCGTCGGAGATCAGCCTGGTCATCCAGTCGTCCAGCCCGAGGCCGTTCATCACGATCAGCCGCGCCGCGGAGATTCGTTCCACGTCGAGGGGGCGAGGTGCGAACGTGTGGACATCGCCACCGTTCGGGATGAGGCTGACGGCGTCGACGTGGCTCCCGCCCACCTGCCCGACCAGATCCGCGAAGACGGTGGTGGACGTCACGACGACGATCCGGCCGCCCGATGCGCCCGATCCGCCCGATCCGCCCGATCCGCCTGCGCTTCCTCCCGCCGGGCCGCCGGTCGAGGCGCCGGACCCCGTGCACGCAGCGAGTGTCAGCGTGCCGGCCAGCAGCAGGACCGCCGCGAGCCGGTGGACGCGCCCAATCCTGGTCATGCCGCTGCTCCTCGCGGTCCCGTCGACGCGCGCGCCTGGCAGTCGGGGCAGATTCCGTACAGCTCGAGCCGGTGTCCGTCCACGCGGTAACCGGTGCGTTCCGCGATCTCGCGCACCACCGCCTGCAGGTCGCAGCCGTCCACCTCATCGGTGCGCCCGCAGGCCGAACACACGACGTGGTGATGGTGGGCCGGCTCGCAGCGGACGTAGGCGTGATCGCCGGTCGGCAGGTCGATCCGCTCCACGCCGCCCAGGCGCACGAAGACGTCGAGCGTCCGGAAGATGGTCGCTCGCCCGATCGCGACCTGTCGCTGGCCGGCGTCGGCGGCGAGGTCCGCAGCGGTGAAGTGCCCCGACCGCGTCGCGATGAGCTCGGCGACGACCCGGCGGGGTTCCGTGACGCGGAGCCCGGAACGGGTCAGCGGGCCGAGCAGAAAGGCGGCGCTGCTCATGGTCAGATGATACTCAGTATCACAAGCCACCGTGGAGGCAGCCTTTCGCCCGCTTCGCGCCACCCTGCGGTACCCTGCGCCGTGCGCGTGTCCTGCGCGCTGCGCGTCGACCCCCGCGGGCCCCCGGATGAAGGCCCGTCGCGTCCCGAAAGGAGATCCACCCTGAGCGCCAACCGCCCCACG
>JAJYDP010000913.1 GCA_021777365.1 Chloroflexota bacterium
CCGACAGGGCTCCCGGGTCGGGAAGCTCGTCGATCGTGACCACGGCGGGGCCCATGGGCAGAAACGTGTCGGACGACTTCGCCCTGGTCCACTGCCCGTCGCCGTGCTCGCCCGGCCCCAGCGCGGGCTCCAGCCCCTGCAGGTCCCGCGCCGAGATGTCGTTCACCGCCGTCCAGCCCAGGACGTGCCCCATGGCGAGCGGTTCCGGCACTCGGCGGGCCCGCGCGCCGATCACGACCGCGAGCTCCGCCTCGAGGTCGAGGGCATGCGTGGCCTCCGGCCTGACGACCGCCTCGCCGTCGCCGACGATCGTGTTCGCCCACTTCGCGAAGAGCTGGGGGCGGTCGGGCATCGGCATCCCCCGCTCCAGGACGTGCGCCCGGTAGTTGTTGCCGATGCACACGATCTTGGACGGCCGATGGATCGGGGCGAGGAGGTGCACGTCGCCGGCCGGGACGACCAGCCCGGAGCGATCGGGTATCCGCGCGAGGGCCCCGGTGAGCGCGGCGAGGCCGGCGTCCGCGGCGAGGTAGGCGGCGAGATCGGCGTCATCGATGGCGCGCGCCCGATCCGGAACGTCCGCGAGTTCCGGCACGGATCCGAGCGGCAGGATCGTCCCGCCACGGCCGTCCGGGCCGGCGTCGAACTGGAGGCCGAGGCGGGGGCGGCCGGGGAGGGCGGGCCCCATCCCCCGGGAGCCCTCCGACGGACGACGCTCGCGGAAGCGGACGAAGCGCATGCATCGCACCTCGCTGGGACTGTCGCGACGGCCGCGGCAGGGAGCCGATCCGGCGATTGTGCCACGCACCCCGCTCGGCTGGCCCGGCGGGGGAGGCTCCGCCCGGCGACGTCGCCAGGACCGCCAGGCCCCCGGTGACCATCACGTGTCCGGGCGCCCGGCGCCGGTTCCGTCGATGCTGAATGCGATGGAGATGCAACGTGCAGGCCTGCGATTGCAGGGGTATTGACAGCAAGCGGCCACCGGCTAAACTGCGCGCTAAACCGGTTCAGTAAACTGCTTCAACGCCCAGCGAGCCCGCCCAGCCGAACCGGTCGGCCCAGCCCCATAGCCGAGCCCGGCAGCCCAGCCCAGCCCGATCGCCCATCCCGGACGCCCGGCCCGGCATCCCAGCAGCGCCCCGCACCGATCACCCGCGCGCCGCAGCCCAGCCAGAACGCAGGGGAACCGTGCAGCAGACCCGCCCGCGTCGCCCGCGCATCGCCGACGTCGCCGAAGCCGCCGGCGTCAGCAAGGCCTCCGTCTCGTTCGCGTTCAACAACCCGGAGCGGCTGAAGCCCGAGACGGCGGACCGCATCCGGGGCGTCGCGGCCGAGCTCGGGTACCGGCCCCACCCGGTGGCCCGCATGCTGTCCGCACAGCGGACCATGACGATCGGCGTGCTGACGCCCCAGCCGCTCAGCCAGGTCCTCGCGAATCCCTTCTTCGCCCATTTCTCGGAGGGGGTCGCGTCGGTGACGGAGGAGCGCGGCTTCGGCGTCCTCCTCATCTCGCCGCTTCGCGGGTCCCTCACGCGGGCGCTCGACCGCGCCACCGTCGACGGGGTTGTGGCACTCGGGCTCGACGAGGGGCATCCCGAGATCGAGGCGATCCGCCGGGCGAACGTCCCCATGGTGCTCGTCGACGCCGCCGGCTGGGTCGAGCACAGCTCCGTGCAGGTCGACGACGAGGCCGGGGCGCGCGCCGCCGCCGAGCACATCGTCGGCCTCGGCCACCGCGAGGTGCTGATCGTCGCGATCGAGGGCCCGGCGGCGAACGGAACGACCGACGAAGGTCCGGGCAGCGGGCCCGAGGTGGGCGACGGCGTGATGGCACGCCGCCTGCGCGGCTACCTGTCCGCCCTCGAGCCGGCGGGGATCGAGGTGGGGCCCGGCGCGATCGTCGTGGCCCCGGCCACGTTCGAGGGCGGCGAGGCCGCGTTCCTGCGCGCCTGGGAGGACGGGCTCCGCCCGACGGCGGTGCTCGCGATGAGCGACGCGCTCGCGATCGGGGTCCTGCAGGCCAGCCGTCATCTCCGCCTGCGCGTGCCGCTGGACCTCAGCGTCGTCGGGTTCGACGACCTGCCGGTGGGCCGCTTCTCCGACCCGCCGCTCACCACCGTGCACCAGCCCGTGCGCCGCAAGGGCGAGGAAGCTGCCCGGCTGCTCCTCGACGGGCTCGACGCGCAGGGGATGGTCCCGGCGCAACACCGACTCCTCAGGACGCGACTCGTCGTACGACGGTCGACCGCACCGCCTCCGACCGGCACGGGTCGGGAGGAGGTGAGCCCCGGGGAGTGAGGCGTCCCGCACACGAGGGGGAAGCGCTGCCGCGGCATCGTCCGCCGGCAGCCAGAGGCAGGGACCGGCACGCAGGTGCGGGCCGGTGGAACGAGGAGGGAACCGACTCGATGAAATCCAGCTACAGGCTGGCCGGCGTCCTGGCGACGCTGGCCCTTGCCGTCTCCGCCTGCTCGTCCGCGGCGACCACGGCGCCGGCGGCCTCGCAGGCGGCACCGGCGTCACAGC
>JAJYDP010000074.1 GCA_021777365.1 Chloroflexota bacterium
ACGTCCGTCACCAGCGGGTGCAGCGGGTGGCCGAGCCACGTGCCGTTGAAGAGGCCCTGCAATGGTCGGGCGGTCCGGTAGATGGCGTTCAGGGCACCCGCGACGGCGCTCGCAGGCCGGCCCCACGGTCGGGTCCGTCCCGCGAGGCGGTCAACTATGTGCGACGGCATGGTTCACCCCCCATGGGGCCCGATCGCCAGGGCGAGCGGGCCCGGTGCCCAGGGCCACTGGTTGACCCCGGGCGATCAGCTCGGCCGCCGCAGACCGGCCACATCGAAGAACTCGCTGCGCAGCGCAGGGGCCTCCGTGTAGGTGCCCCGGAAGGCGGTCGTGCGGGTCTTCGACTGCAGCTCGCGCACCCCGCGCATCTGGGTGCACAGGTGCTGGGCCTCGAGGTACACCGCGACGCCGTGCGGCTCCATCATGCGGGTCAGTTCATCGGCGATGCGATGGGTCATCTCCTCCTGCACACCGAAGCGCCGCGTGACGACCCGGACCAGGCGGGTGAGCTTGCTGATGCCCAGCAATCCCTCGTGCGCCACGTACCCCACCCAGGCCTCCCCGAAGAAGGGCAGGGCATGGTGCTCGCAGAGTGCGTAGAAGGGAATGGGGCCTTCCACCACCTGGGCCAGCTCACAGTTCGCGCCGCCGTGGCATACGGTGGGGAACGCGGTCAGGATCTTGGGGTCCCCCTCGTAGCCCAGCGTCGCGTCGTAGAGCGCCCGGAAATGACGGCGAGGCGTATCGACGGTCGCGGGCGTGTGCAGGTCGAGGCCCAGGGCGGAGAAGATCTCGGCGAGATAGCGCTCGAAGCGGGCCTGATCCTGGTCGCTGATCGCTCGCCGGTGGACGAGGTCCGCGATCGGACTGTCCTCGTCCTGCGCCAGACGCATGCGTTCTGTCATGGCTCCCTCCCTGTCGAGCCCGAGGCGGCGGCTCGGCGCCTCCGGCCCGCAGCCTGGCCGGTGCCCCCTTGATCGTCTGGGGAGAGCCCCGGGACTGCCCGGGTGGCGCCCGCGATCAGGCGCACCGGTCGGTCGTAGAAGAAGTAGTCCACCGCCCAGTCCACCAGCGCGACCAGGCGATTGCGGAAGCCGATGATGAGCACCAGGTGGACGAAGAGCCAGGCGAACCAGGCCAGCCGACCGGCGAAGCGCAGCGGCCCGATCTCGGCCACCGCCTGGTTGCGCCCGATGGTCGCCATGGTCCCGCGGTTGCGGTAGTGGAACACTTCGGGTGGCCGACGCTGGGTAAGCGCGAGGATGTTGCGGGCCGCCGCCGCGCCCTCCTGCATGGCGACCGGCGAGAGCATCGGCAGCGGCGCGCCGTCCCGCAGCGCCGCGGCCAGATCGCCCACCACGAAGACCTCAGGATGGCCGGGCAGCTGCAGCGTCGGTTCGACCGGGACGCGCCCGCCCCGCGCGAGCTCCAGGCCCAGCGACGCCCCGAGGGGGGCCCCGCGGACGCCGGCCGTCCAGATGACGGTCCCCACGGTCAGGTCGCGCCCATCGCGCAGGTGAACGCAATCGTCCTCGACGCCGCGCACCAGCGCCCCGAGGATCAGGGTGATCCCCCTGGCCTCCAGGGCCCGCGCCGCAGCCCGGCGCAGTCGAGGGTGAAAGGCACCCAGGACATGCGGTTCGCCGTCGATCAGGAGCAGCCCGACCTCGCCCATGTCGAGCTCGGGGAAGTCCTTGCGCAGGACCAGGCGGATGAGCTCCGAGAGGGCACCCGCGTACTCCACGCCGGTGGGTCCCGCTCCGACCACGGCGAACGTCATCAGGCGACGGCGAAGGTCACGGTCAGGCGTCGCGGCTGCGCGCTCGAACTGCTCGAGTACCCGGTACCGGAGGCTGAGCGCCTGATCCAGGTCCTTGAGCCCGTAGGCGTGCGCGCCGAGTGCGTCGTTGCCGAAATAGTCGTTGATCGAGCCGGCGGCCAGCACGAGGTAGTCGTACCCGATGCGGGCGTCGTCCACCACCACCTGACGTGCCGCGAGGTCGACCGAGCGGACCTGGCCGAGCCGTGCGTGGACATTCCGCGCCCCACGCAGAATGGCCCGGACGGGGTGCGCGATCTCCGAGGGGTCGAGCAGCGACGAGGCGACCTGGTAGAGCAGCGGCGTGAAGAGGTGGTAGTTGTGCTGGTCGACCAGCACGACCTGGACCGACTGCCCGCGGAGCACCTTGACGGCCGTGAGGCCCGCGAACCCCGCACCGACCACCACCACGCGCGGCAGCACGGCCGGCGCAGGCTGCGGGATACGCACGGTGCGCGACCAGGTGCGCCCCCGAACCCGGCCGCGGTGCGCGGCGTGCTGCTGGGGGCCGCTGGACCCGTTCTCGCCCGTCCAGCCCACCCTGCCCTCGCTCATCGAGGCCGGAGGCGCACGTCGAGCGTGCGCAGGAGTCCGGCCAGTCGCGCCAGTACCCGACCATACGGCGCCCCACGCCGCGCATCGGTCGGCGACCCGACGGAAGCCGGCGTGATTCGCCCCGAGGAACCCGCCGTCCATTGGACTCGCGGACGCATGCATCGCATGCTGGAGACGTGTCTCGGGCCCCCGCCCGGCTTCCAGCGGAACTGGATGGTCATCCTTTCGATGTGCCTCCACCACGATGCCCAGGCGCGACCCCGACGACTCCACGAGCTGGCGCGCTGCGCTCCGGACCAGCGCGGTCTACCGCACCACGAGCACGGTCTCATGGGCATGGGTGGCGACGTGGGACGAGACACTGCCTTCGAGCAGGCGCCGCACGGACCCATGCCCCCGCGAGCCGACCACGATCGTGTCGCACCCTCTGCTGTCGGCCAGCCGCTCGATGGTGTGGGCCGGATCCCCGGCAACCTCCAGTGCCTCGGCTGTGACGCCGCGGTCGGCCAGGTAGCGCCGGGCCGCATCGAGGGCGGTCGCGAGCTCGTCCGAGGCATCCCAGCCGCTGAGTGCTTCGGGCCACTCAGTGCCCGAGATCGGGGGCGGCACCACGCCCACCACGGAGACCGACGCGCCCGACAACCGGGCCAGCTCAGCCGTGGTCTCCAGCGCCTTCCGGGCGGCCGCGCCGCCGTCGAAGGCGAGCAGGATCTTCTTCATGGCGGATTCCTCCATGCCGCTCGATGGCCGGCAACCTGTTCTGGTGGTCCATCATGTCGGCGCGACGGATGGGGCGCCGTGACTTCTGTGCGCGGCTTGCGCGAGTTGGCAGGACCCGAAGCGCCGGCGCGACCGGATGCCTTCGCCGACGAGGGCGGAGGCATCCGTGCCGCCCGCTCGCTGGCTTGGACCGTGGGCCACGCCACCCGGACGACCGCCGAGCTTGCGGCACTGCTGCGAGCCGTCGACGTGCATCGCGTGATCGACGTGCGCCGCTTCCCCTCGTCCCGGCACAATCCCCAGTTCGCGCGGGAGCGACTGGCCGTGGAGTTTCCGGCGCTGGGGCTTGCATACGATTGGCTTGGCGGGGCGCTCGGCGGCCGGCGCCTATCGGGCGCCGCGGACCAGGAGCCAGGTTGGAGGAACGCCGCCTTCCGCGCCTATGCCGCCTACATGGGGAGCGAGGCGTTCCGGGTCGCGCTGGCCGAGCTGGAGGCGGAGATCGCAGCAGGGCAGCGCCTGGCGCTGATGTGCGCAGAAACGCTGTGGTGGCGCTGTCACCGACGACTCATCGCGGACGCCCTGGTGCTCGACGGGGTCGCAGTGCGGCACCTGATGGTGCGCAGTCCCGGCCAGCTGCACCGCCCTCATCCTGGGCTCCGGCGCGATCCGATGGGTCGCCTGGCCTACGACGGTGCCGTTCCGGTGAGGCGTGAGCGCCGGGTGACAGGGTGTGGGGCCCGCGTGCGCTGCCGCAGGCGGCATACATGGCGACCAGCCGCATCCCGGGCACGCCACGTGGAGATGCTCCGCCGAGGCGTCGCGGCGGCTCGAGGTCAGGGCCGTTGGTGGGACTCGCGACTGGCGCCGATGATCGCCTCGCGGATACCGCAGGCCGGGCGGGGCAGATCTCGGTCGAAGGGCAGCCGCTCCATTCGGTCACCTCCCGCGTCTGCCCCGCGCGCGCTGCGTGGGCTGGGCCGCTGGTAGCGGCGAGCTGCGACCGGCACGGTCGTTCGTCGGCGGCGCCCACAGCGGATAGTCGAGCCCAGCCAGCCGGTTGATCACGAATCCCTGAACCAGCAGTAGCACCACCCCGAGCATCAGGACGACGAGCTGCTCCGGACGCGTCAGAATCCCCAAGCTCACGATGAGGGTCGTCGCGCCGGCGGGTGGGTGAGGCACGCGGAACCATACCATCAGGCCCGCCGTCAACCCGAGCGACAGGCCAGCGGCGCCCACCCGGGCCAGGGACACACCGCTGGCGAGGGCTGGCCCTGCGTGCGCCAGGCCGAAGATCTCCAGGGCCAGGTACCCGCACGCAGCGCCAATCAGGTGGCCCATGAACGTGTTGCGTGGGGACGCGGCCGCCGCGTGCGGTGTGTAGAAGAGCAGGAACGCCGTGGGCCCGAGCGACGGGAAGACGAACGGCTGGTCGGTGGCCAGCGCGAGCAGCGACATCAAGGCGATCGAGACGAACCCGTTCAAGAGGGCGAAGACGCCCAGGACGGTGACCGAGTTGTGCCGCTCCATCAGCGGGCGGAGGCGCACGCGGCCGGCCAGTCCGAGCACCACGTCGGACATGCGTCCACCGATCGGATAGCGCGGCCGACTCACCCGAGTCCTCCTTGCCGTGGGCCCGTGGCAGGGCCGCTGCGCGCCAGCCTTCTCCGCCCCATCAGGCGCCGCCCCTCAGTTCGGGGCGGGCACCTCCGGTCGGCTGTGCCGGTAGCTTCGATAGAGGATCCACGGGCGACCCAGGAACAACACGGGATAGCTCCAGGCGTGGACGAGCCGGCTGAAGGGCCAGACCATGAAGAGGAGCCAGGCCAGGATGACGTGGGCCTGGTAGATGAGCGGCGCCCCGACCATCAGCTCCGGGCGCGGATCCGCCAGGAAGATGCCACGGAACCAGATGGCCACGCTGGCCCGGTAGTCGTAGCCCGCGCCGAGCAGGTTGACGAAGATCGTCTCGCCGAGCCCCATCGCGATCACGAGCGCCAGGAGGACGTAGGCCACGACGTCCATCCGGCTCGTCGTCACCCGTACCCTCGACACGCCGAGCCGGCGCGCGACGAGCACGACCAGGCCAACCGCGACGAGCACCCCCGCGAGCGTGCCGAGCGAGGCCGAGATGAGGTGGTAGAGGTTCTCGTCGATGCCGACTGCTGCCGTCCAGCTGGCTGGGATCAGGATGCCCAGCACGTGGCCGCCGATGGCCGCGAACGTCGCGTAGTGGAAGATCGGCCCGCCGACCGACAGCAGCCGGGATTCCTGGATCTGGCTCGAGCGGCTCGTCCAGCCGAACTGGTCGACGCGCCAGCGCCAGACGTGGCCCACCACGAACACCGTGATCGCGATGTACGGGAGGGCGATCCAGAAGACCAGGCTCAGGCCGCTCACCGCAACGCGATCCCCGACGGAGGCATCGCCTCAGGTGGCCCGTAGGGCTCGAGACCGACCTGCTCGCCCGGTGGGCCCTCCGCGGCCAGCCGCCGAGCGAGCTCCCGTCCCGCGTCGTCGAGTGCCGGCAGCTCCAGGCAGATCGCGTCCAGCGCGTCCGCCCAGGGGCTCGCGGCTGCGTGCAGCGCGCCCTGAAGCAGTTCGAGGCCGACCCGAGAGTCCCAGAGGATCGCCGCTCCGGGCGCGGGCTCGAGAGCGGCGAACTCGAGCATGAGCGGCAGGAAGTCCGGCAGCTCGCGACCGACGAGGAAGCGGCCGGCCGCCTCGTACAGCCGCTTGAGCCGCACGAACTCCTGGCCGCGCTGCCGCCGGTCGCCATAGAGGTAGTACGTCAGGTACAGGCTGCACCGCTTGTGCAGGTCGAACGTCTCCACATACGCTTCCTGGAGCGCGCGCGGCGCGACCCCTGTCCACCATCCGAGGAGCCGGCGCAGCGCGGCCGTGGAGGGCCGCCGCGCCAGGGTCCCCGCGAGGTCGGCGAGCTCGCCGCGTCGGCGGACGACGTCCTCCTCGGGGTAGCGGAGCACGACCGCGACGATCGCGTGCAGGAGTGTCGGGCCGCCGGCCGACTGGTTCACGACTCGCCGCGCCCGTCAGCCGGCTCGGTGCGCCACTGGAACAGTGGTGCGACCGCCCGCCCGGCGACGGGTGGCCGTGCCGCTGGCGGCGGCCCGACACGTGCGGACCCGCGCTGCTGCAGCTCGACGATGTCGAGCCGGTACCCGGCCGCGGACGTGCTGAACTGGTCCTCGTAGTCGACCGTGCAACCGGTCGAGACGCTCTCCTCCAGCCGGGCGGCACGCTCGGCGTGCGCGGGCGGGATCACGTAGCGGTCCTCGTACGGAGCGATGGCGAGGAGCCGGTAGAGCTCCTCGATCTCGGCCGGCGCCAGGCCCACCGAGCTCGCGATCGTCGCGTCCACCTCGCCCTGGACCTGCGCCGCGCGCATGAACGTCCTGATTGCGGCTAGCCGCCGGAGCACGACGCGGATCGCGTCGGCGTCGCCGGCCGTGAGCAGGTTCGCCAGGTACTCGACGGGGATACGCAGCCGGTCGATCGCGTGGAACACGACGTCCGGGTTCCGCTGCTCCTCGTTCTCCGCCAGCGCGTCGAGGACGGGCGACAGGGGCGGCACGTACCAGACCATCGGCAGCGTCCGGAACTCGGGATGGAGCGGCAGCGCCAGCCCGAAGCGGACCGCGAGGGTGTAGATCGGCGAGCGTTGGGCCGCAGCGATCCAGTCCTCGGGGATGCCGCTCCGCCGCGCCTCGGCCAGGACGGCGGTGTCGTGCGGGTCGAGGAACACGTCGAGCTGCGCCTCGCGCAGCTGTGCGGGATCGCGGACGGAGGCGGCGGCCTCGACCCGGTCGGCGTCGTACAGGATGAGCCCGAGGTAGCGGAGCCGGCCGACGCACGTCTCCGAGCAGATGGTCGGCTGGCCGATCTCGATGCGGGGGTAGCAGAAGGTGCACTTCTCGGCCTTGCCGCTCTTGTGGTTGAAGTAGACCTTCTTGTAAGGGCAGCCGCTGACGCAGAACCGCCAGCCCCGGCACGCGTCCTGGTCGACCAGGACGATCCCGTCCTCCTCGCGCTTGTACATCGCCCCCGAGGGACAGGAGGCGACGCAGGACGGGTTGAGGCAGTGCTCGCAGATCCGGGGCAGGTAGAACATGAAGGCCTGCTCGTACTCGAACCGCACCTTCTCCTCGATCCCTCGCAGGTTGGGATCTCCGGGCGCTGTCTGCGGCGCCCCCGCCAGGTCGTCCTCCCAGTTCGAGCCCCACTGCAGCGCGATGGGCTTGCCGGTCAGGCGCGACTGGGCGCGCGCGACCGGGCCGTGCTCGGAGACCGGTGCCGTGAAGAGCCGCTCGTAGTCGTAGGTCCAGGGCTCCCCGTAGTCATCGATCGAGGGCAGATCCGGGTTGGCAAAGATCGTCAGGAGCTTGCGGATCGCACCGCCACCCTTGAGGCGAAGCTTGCCGCGCCGATCGAGTTCCCAACCGCCCTTCCAGTGCTCCTGGTCCTCGTAACCCTTCGGGTAGCCCAGGCCGGGCTTCGTCTCCACGTTGTTGAACCAGACGTAGTCCGTGCCCGGCCGGTTGGTCCAGACCTGCTTGCAGGTGACGCTGCAGGTGTGGCAGCCGATGCACTTGTCGAGGTTCATGACCATCCCGACGTGGGCCATCACACGCATCAGAAGCGCACCTCCGCGCTGCGCTTGCGGATGACCGTCGTCTCGTCCCGCTGGGAGCCGCACGGGCCGTAGTAGTTGAATCCCCAGGAGAGCTGCGCGTACCCGCCGACCATGTGGCTCGGCTTCATCACCAGGCGGGTGAGGCTGTTGTCCGTGCCGCCGCGCCTTCCCGTCACCTCGCTGATCGGGGACTGCAGGTGGCGGTCCTTGGCGTGGTACATGAGGCACGTCCCGGACGGGATCCGGTGGCTCACCACCGCCCGGCAGGAGACGGCCCCGTTGCGGTTGTACGCCTCGATCCAGTCGTTGTCGGCGACACCGATCCGGGTCGCGTCCTGGTCGTTCATCCAGATGACCGCGCCGCCCCGGAAGAGGGTCAGCATGTGGAGGTTGTCCTGGTACTCGGAGTGGATCGACATCTTCGAGTGCGGGGTCAGGTAGCGGACGGTCAGTTCCAGGCCATCGGCGGCACCCATCCCGTCTGAGCCGAAGTGGCGCGGGAGGTCGAGCGGTGGCCGGAAGGCCGGCAGACCGTCGCCGAGCTCGAGGAGCCAGGCGTGGTCGAGGTAGAAGTGCTGCCGCCCGGAGAGGGTGTGCCAGGGGATGCCCCGCTCGACGTTCTGGGTGAACGGGGCATAGCGCCGGTCCTCGGCCTCGATGCCCGACCACTCGGCTGAGGTGATGACGGTGGACGGTCCGCGCTGCGTGTCGGCGAAGGTCACCCGATCGCCCGCCCGACTCGCAGCCAGGTCGGCGAGCGGCACGCCGGTCCGCCGCTCGAGCGAGCGGAAGCTCTCCACGGCGTTGCGGCCGTTGGTCGTGCCCGACAGCGCCAGGATCGCTTCGCAGACACCCTCGGCCTGCTCCAGGGATGGCCGCCCGTCCGCGACGCCACCCCGGACGATCCCGTTGTGCGCCGCGAGGTAAGCCACGTCGTCGGTGGGCGTCCAGGAGATCCCCTTGACGGTGATCCCCTGCTGCTCCACCAGCGGACCCAGGGCCGTGAGCTTCTCGGCCACCGCCCCGTAGTCGCGCTCGACGACGACGAGCTTCGGCATCGTCTGGCCGGGGATCGGCTCGCACTCGCCGCGCCCCCAGTCACGCGCAATTCCCGAGGGCTGGGCGAGCTCGTCGGGGCTGTCGTGCAGCAGCGGCACGGCGAGCAGATCGCGCCGGACACCGAGGTGCGTCCGGGCCAGCGCCGAGAAGCGCGCGGCGACCGCCTTCCAGGCATCCCAGTCGGTCCGCGCCTCCCAGGGCGGCGCGATGGCGGGGTTGAAGGAGTTGACGAAGGGATGCAGGTCGGTGGTCGAGAGGTCGTGCTTCTCGTACCAGGTCGCCGCCGGCAGGACGATGTCCGAGAAGAGGCAGGTGCCCGTCATCCGGAAGTCGATCGTCGTCAGCAGATCGAGCTTGCCGCGGGGCGCCTCGTCGCGCCACACGACCTCGGCTGGGCGCAGGTCCGGCGGCGACTCCTGCGCCCGGACGGCCTCCAGGGGCGAGCCGAGGAGGTGGCGCAGGAAGTACTCGTGGCCCTTCCCGGACGACGTGAACAGGTTCGCACGCCAGACGGTCAGGACGCGCGGGAAGTTCTCTGGGGCATCCGGGTCCGCGGCCGCGAAGTTGAGCCGACCCGCCTTCAGCTCGTCGAGGACGTGCTCGGCCGGGTCGCGACCCTCGAGGTCTGCCTCCCCCACGAGAGCGAGCGGGTTCCGGTCGAAGGTGGGATTCGAGGGCAGCCAGCCCATCCGGGCGGCCTGCAGGTTGCAGTCGACGAACTGGCGACCCTCGAAGAGGCCCTGGCCGAGCGGCGAGGCGAGCTCGCCGGCATCGAACCCCTCGTACCGCCACTGGTCGCTGGCGAGGTACCAGTACGGCGTCCCCGCCTGGTGGCGCGTGGGGCGCACCCAGTCGGTGGCGAACGCCAGCGTCGACCAGCCGCCGAGTGGCCGAACCTTCTCCTGCCCCACGTAGTGCGCCCAGCCGCCGCCGTTGACGCCCTCGCAGCCGCACAGCGCGATCAGCGAGAGGAACGCGCGATAGATCTGGTCGGAGTGGTACCAGTGGTTGGTACCGGCCCCCATGGCGATCATCGAGCGGCCCTTGGTCAGCTCGGCATTGCGGGCGAACTCGCGGCCGATCCGGGCAGCCGCCTCTGCGGGGACCGAGGTGATGGGCTCCTGCCAGGCCGGCGTGCAGGGCTGCGTGGCATCGTCGTACCCCGTCGGCCAGTCGCCCGGGAGCCCCGCGCGGGCCACGCCGTACTGCGCCAGCAGCAGGTCGAAGACGGTCGTCACCAGGTGGTCCCCGACGCGGACGGCGGGCACCCCCCGGCGCATCGTCGAGCCGCCCTCGGTCGGACCCTCGTCGAAGCGGGGCAGGTCGACCGCCACCGGTTCGGCGTCGGGCCGGCCGAGCAGCGTCAACACCGGCCGGATGGTGCCCAGGTCCAGGTTCCAGCGGCCCTCACCCTCCTCGCCGTGCCGGAAGCCGATCGAGCCATTGGGCACCGCTGGCGCGCCCATGGCCTCGTCGAGCACGACGGTCTTCCACTCGGCGTGCTCGCTCGACGCGGCGGGGTCGGCGGGCAGGTCGGCCGCGTGGAGGAAGCGATCCCCGGTGTAGACGCCGGGGGCGCGCTCCCGGAGCGTCACGAGGAAGGGCAGGTCCGTGAAGCGCCGCGCGTAGTCCTCGAAGTAGGGCACCTGGCGCTCGACGTAGTACTCGCGCAGGATGACGTGGCCCATGGCCATGGCCAGCGCCCCGTCGGTCCCCGGCTGTGCCGCGAGCCAGTCGTCCGCGAACTTCGTGTGGTCGGAGTAGTCGGGCGAGACAACGACCACCTTCTGACCCCGGTAACGAGCCTCGACCATGAAGTGCGCGTCCGGGGTCCGGGTGATCGGGATGTTGGTGCCCCAGATGATCAGGTAGGCGGCGTTCCACCAGTCAGCTGACTCGGGGACGTCGGTCTGGTCGCCGAAGACCTGCGGCGAGGCAGGGGGCAGGTCCGCGTACCAGTCGTAGAACGACAGGATCACCCCGCCGATCAGGGAGAGGAAGCGGGTGCCGCCGGCGTACGAGACCATCGACATGGCCGGGATCGGGGTGAAGCCCACCACCCGATCGGGGCCGTACCGCTTGATCGTGTAGACGTGGGCGGCAGCGATCATCTCGACCGCTTCCTCCCAGCTCGCCCGCACGAAGCCGCCCCGGCCGCGCTCTGCCTTGTAGGAACGGCCCGCCTCGGGATCCTCGACGATCGAACCCCAAGCTTCCACGGGATCACCGAGCCGGGCCAACGCCGCCTGCCAGAGCTCCTGCAGCGAGCCGCGGATGTACGGGTACTTCACCCGCAGCGGCGAGTAGGTGTACCAGGAGAACGAGGCGCCACGGGGGCAGCCGCGCGGCTCGTACTCGGGCATGTCCGGCCCGACAGACGGGTAGTCGACGGCCTGGCTCTCCCAGGTGATGTAGCCATCCTTGACGTACACCATCCATGAGCACGAGCCGGTGCAGTTGACCCCATGCGTCGAACGAACGGCCTTGTCGTGCTGCCAGCGGTCGCGGTAGAAGGACTCCCACTCGCGACGGCCAGTGGTGAGCATTGTCCAGCCATCCGACGCGGGCTCGCCGCGCTTGAAGTACCGATGGACGCCACGCAAGGCGCGCTCCACGGCATCGTCCACGCCTGCAGTCCGCCCCGAGCCTCCACGCAGGGGGCCGTCCTGGCGGTCTGCCGGGCCGGGACCCGCATGCCGTAGCGGGGAGCGATCCCCCACGATCAGCCCGGCCAGCTGAAATGGAGGAGGATGGCGCTGTCCTCGGCCGCAAGCGCGCGCCACGGGTGGCCCGCGGCGAGGGCGGCCATCTGCCCTGTGCCGACTTCGGTGCTCTCGTCGCCCACGTGCAGCGAAACCCGGCCCTGCCGAACCTGCACGCTCACGTGGCCCCGCGGGTCGTCCTCGTCAAAACGGGCTCCGGTCCTGAGGACGACGAGAACAATGCGGAACGCATCCGTCTTCACCAGCGTCTTTGCGTTTCGGTCGTGCTGCTGGAACTGACGCTCGCGACGAAGTCCCGCGATCTCCTCGGCGAAGTCGAAGCAGAGCAGGGGTGCTGAGAGGACGTGCGTCTCGCGCACTCCGTGTGCCCCGACCCGCGAACGGTGCTCGACCGCGCGTCGTTCCATGGCGCTCCTTCACCTGCGCGGGCTGGATGGCTCGACCACGGCCCATCCAGCCGTCGACGCGCCTTCGCGCGCACGCTAGGAGCCTCCGAGTCACGCCGTCAGTCGCCCAGCAGACCGACAGCTCGTGCCGGCGGTGCATCGCGTGACGCCGAGAGGGACGGGCGGCCGTCGGGCCGAGTGACATGCCCCCACTGCCAATCTCGCAGATCCCCTGCAGGGTCCTCCGCCCACGGGCGCGCCCCACAGGTTGACGGCCCGGAGGCCCCGCCGATCCTCCGGCGCCCCGGCGCGGGGCGCCGGGCCCGCAGCCGAGAGCACGTCGGCGGGAGGAACGCAGATGCCCGACATCAAGCTCGCCCGGGCGATCGCTCTGGCGACGAGGGCCGACCCGGTGGAAATCGGGGGACCGGGCACCCTCCGGCTGGCCGCCGCACTCGAGCAGGTTCCCGAGCGTCTCATCGAACGCCTGACGGCCGAGGAGCTCGCCAACGTCAAGGTCGCCATCGCGCTCCTTGTATGGGCCGCGGTCAGCGGCGTGCGGCTGGGGCGGGCGCCGCGGCAGGCATGGTGGCTGGCCGTCGCCGGCAGCGGCGGCTGGTTCGCCGCCGTGCTGCTGCTCGACGTGCTCTTGCTCATGCAG
>JAJYDP010000914.1 GCA_021777365.1 Chloroflexota bacterium
CGTCGGGTGGAGGGAGCGGAGGGCCCAGTCGACGTCGCGCTGCAGGTGCGCCGGGAGGCGGCCGCGGGCGGCCCGCAGGGATGTCACCGCCGCGGCAGGCTCGCCGAGCTCGCCGGCACGCCAGATCACCCGGATGGCGAACGCCGCCAGCACCCCATCGGACAGCCACGGCTCCACCCCGTCGATCGCCCGTCGGCCGAACGGGGCGATCCGGTCGCGCCACTGGATGCGACGCTCGGGCGGTGCGGCGGCGGCTTCCGCGAGGAGCGAGGCCAGGCGCATGGGGGCCTCCCGAGCGACTGCCGAGGCGCGGGGAATCCGGGCAACCGGTGGTGCCCCGGGCGCCCGTCATGCTAGGCTTTGCCTCGCTATCTTGCAATATGCAAGAGAAGCGTACGGTGGAGGGCCCTGGTAGGGTGAGGGACATGCTGCGCGATGGCCCACGCGATGACCCGGCGGACCTCCGTCGCTTCAAGGCTGACTTCTTCAGGGCGCTCGCTCACCCCATGCGCATCCAGATCCTCGACTTGCTCCGGGGGGGGCCGCAGAGCGTCTCCCAGCTGCAGGCCGCCATCGGGGCGCCGGCCTCCTCGATCTCACAGCAGTTGGCCGTGCTGCGCGGACGCGGCATCGTGACCACCGAGCGCCGCGGCACCACCGTGATCTACGCGGTCGCCGACCCGGACCTCTTCGCGCTTCTCGATGTGGCGCGGCGCATCTTCAATCGCCACCTCGCCACGACGATCGACCTGCTCCGCCTCATCGAGGGCGAGCCGCTCGGGGCCGGACGCCGGTCCCCGGCAGCGTCCAGGGCGCCGAACCGACGGTGACGGCGGATTCGGCCAAGGAGCCCCACCCGATGTCGGCGGCGGGCGTGGTCGAGGTGGTACCACCGCGCCCGGGTGGATGCCGACGACCTGTCCGGTCAGTGGTGGCGGAGCGACCGTGTGCGGACCTCACCCCTCTCAGTCATAGTGGCATCGCTCACCGCAAGGCAGGGCCTGCGGCCCTCCGTTGTGCCTGCCGTACGACGACCGCGGTGGTGCCGGACCGCCCACGGCACCCCGCCTCGGATGAGTAGCGCACGGCAGGTCCCAAAGGAGCCGTCCGGCCCGCGCCAGGCCTGCCGGCCGTAGGCAGTAAGGTCCTTGCCGCTGGCCGACCCGGCAGGCCACGGTGCCCCAGGCAGCTCCTCTTCGAGTGACCCGGGCGGGCGCCAGGGCCGCCGCGCACCGGCCTCTCCACGGACCGGATCCGGAAGGGACGCGACGAGGATGACGCAACCGGTCGTGTGCAAGCGCAACCATCGTCCCGGCGAGTTCAGCTGCGTCGGTCGACTCCGTGACGCAGTGGGCGGCGCCGGCCGCCTTATTGCCGCCCGGCGGGGCAGGGCGTGGGAGGGAGTCGGCAGCGTCGGCGTCGCGGCGACCGCACGCCAGGTCCCGGGCCCGCATCCGCGGGTACTCATGGCCGATGGCCGCTGAGTTGACGCGTCCCGCGGACGCGCGAACGAGGCGAGACGGCGCGACGCCCCGTCGGCTGCCGACCGAGCGCCGAATCCTGGCCCATGACCACCGCGAAATCGAGCACTTGCTCGGCCATATCGAGAACACCGCCGAGATGGCCGGCAACCTCGCTTCCCCCGACCTCACGAGCGCGCTGCGCAACCTGCTCGACGCGATCCAGCACACGCTGTGCGGGCACCTCCACTGGGAGGAGACCGTCTGCTACCGGGAGATGGATGGGCTCGTCGGAACCCCTTGGGCGACGCGGTTCCTCCGGTTCCAGCACGAGCAGATCCGCCGATCGGTCGACCGGCTCGAAGAAGATGGGCTGGCCCTGCGCCACGAGCCCACGCATGGCGAGCTGGTGGCCCTACGGGCGCGGCTCTACCGGTTACATGCCCTGCTGTGCGCGCACCTCGAGCAGGAGGAGAGCGCGCTCATTCCGTTCCTCGACGCGGCCAGCGATGCGCCGCCCTGCTCCGACGGCACGCACTCCGACGCGCAGTCGAGCACTGACGGCGGCCTCCGCTGACGGCGTGCCTCCTCGGCGCGCTCCGTGCCGCGGGCTTCGAGGTGCGCCACGACGGCAGCGGCGCGGAGGCACTGCGGCGCGCCCTAGCGGGCGGTCCCGACCACCTCGCGCTTGCCGTCGGGCTCCCCGCCGAAGGCGACGCGCTGGCGCTGCTCCGCGGGCTGCGCACGCCGGGCCGGGTGCCGGTCATCCTCCTGGGCACCGGGCACTCGCCTGCCGCGGTCGCGCGGGCCCTGGATCAGGGGGCCGACGACTATCCCACCTACCCGGTCGACGCGGACGAGCTGGCCGCCCGCGCGGCGCGGGGGGGCTCGAGATCGACCTCGCCAGGCACCTCGCGACCCGCCGGGGCGAGGGCATCCGGGTGACCCGGGGCGAGTGGCGCCTGCTCGGGCCGCTGGCGGCCCACCCGGGGCGGGTCATGCTCGCGCCCGAGCTGCTGACCGCCGGCTGGGGTCCCGGCTACCGGGACGACCTGCC
>JAJYDP010000915.1 GCA_021777365.1 Chloroflexota bacterium
TGACTCCTCCCGGCGCTCCCACGCCCGGTCCCGCGCCGCTACCCTTGTGTCGGGCCGGTAGCTCAGCGGTCAGAGCAGGGGGCTTTTAACCCTCGTGTCCTGGGTTCGAATCCCAGCCGGCTCACCAGCTCAGTCGGTGTACGAACCTCCAGCGGCACCCGGTAGGCGGGCCGGATGTCGCTGGGCGACACGACCCGGACCTCTTCGATGAGGAGGCGCAGGATCGCCTTGGCGCGCGGCGCGGGGACGATCCGCAGCACCAGGGCGAGCGCCTCGCTCAACACCCAGGAGATCTCCGCGGCATCGACCGGGGCGGCAGGCACGATCGGTTGCGCCGGAGCCGCCAGCTCCGTCTCCAGCTCGTCGAGGCGGGCCTGCAGCGCGCCCACCCGCTCCCGGACCTGCTTGGGGTCGAGGTCGCCGGTCTCGAAGGCCGTGTAGTAGCGCTCGATCCGTCGGCGCAGGTCGGCCGCCTCGGCCTGCCGGGCCGCGCGCACGGTCGCCTGCTCAGCCTGTCCGGCCCGCAGCTGCGCCTGGGCCTGCTCGATCGCGGCGGCCACGAGGGTGGTATCCCGATAGACCTCGCCCATCTGTCCCAGGATCGCGTCTTCGAGCGCCTGCTTGGGGAGGCGTCCCTGGTCGCAGACCGTCGGGCCGTAGCGGTTGCGGGTGGCGCAGGTGTAGTAGGCGTAGCGCTGCCCGGTGTGCCCGCGCGCGGAGGCGCCCACCATGGGATGGCCGCAGCGGTCGCATACCAGGGGCAGCCCGGAGAGGAGGAAGTCGGTCGGGTTGGTGCGCCGCAGACCCGGTCGGGCGGCGCGTTCGGCGAGGATCGCCTGCGCCTGGTCGAAGACGGTCGCCTCGACGATCGGCGCGTGGTGTCCGGCATACCAGGTCCGCCGGAAGCTCACCTCGCCGAGATAGATCCGGTTGCGCAGCACGGCCAGCACGCTCTGGGTCGCCCAGCGCCCGCCATAGCGGGTGGGGATCTGCTCGCCGTTGAGCCAGCTCGCGATGACCCGGGCGCCCACGCGCTCCTCGGTGTAGCGGCGGAACATCTCGCGCACGAGGGGGGCCGCCGCGGGATCGACCGCCAGGCCCCCGCTCCCGCCCTCGGGCCGCCGATAGCCGAAGGGGTACGTGCCCCCGATCCATTCGCCGCGCTGCGCCTTGCGCTCCATGCCCGCCCCGATGCGGTCGATGATCGAGGCCCGCTCGAACTCGGCGAACGCGCCGAGGAGCTGGAGCAGCATCTTGCCTGCGGCGTTGGCGGTGTCGAAGGGCTCGGTGGCCGAGCGGAACGCGACGCCGTGGCGCTGCAGCTCCTCGACGAGGGCCGCGAGCTGGCCGAGATTGCGGCTCAGGCGATCGACCCGGTAGGTGAGCAGCAGGTCGTAGGCGCCCGCCGCGGCGGCTTCCCGGGCCTGTCGCAGGCTCGGACGCTCTAGGCTCTTGCCCGAGGCGCGGTCGACGTAGCGGGCCACGATGCGCCACTCGGGCTGGCTTGCCACGTACGCCGTCAATCGCTCGCGCTGGGCCTCCAGCGAGTAGGGCTGGTTCGACTCGTCGGTCGAGATGCGGGTGTAGGTGGCGACGCGCAGGGTGCTCACGTCTCGAACTCCACCGGCTCGGTGTAGAGCCGGGCCAGGCTCGATCCCAGGAGCTGCGCCGCCTCGGTCGCATCGGCGCCCGAGAGGGGCACCAGACGGGGCGCGGCGAGGGGGAGGGCTGCCATCGCCGGCGCCGGCGGGAAGAGGTCCTGCAGGGCGCCCGAGAACGCGAGGCAGATGAACACGAACGTGAGCACGACCACCGCGAGCGGGTTTTCGCGCGCCCATGCCCGCAAGGCCTCGAACCCGTCGGAACGGTCCCCGCCGAGCGTCATCGCGGGGCCTGCGGCTTCGCGGCGGTCTCGGACGCCGGGCGGGTGAAGAGCACGGTGGCGGTCCGAAGGACACCGTCGGTGAGGCGGAACCCGTCGGGCTGGTGGTACACGTACTCGACCGTGCCGGCCGGCTCCACCGCCCACTCGCTCTGGGGCACGAGCTTCCGGCAGCTCGGGCAGTACGCCTGCGCGGGCAGTTCTGCCACCAGGCGCTGGTAGTCGACCTGCAGCGTGGCCAGCTTGCGGTCGGCCTCGGTACGCTGGGTCTTCTCGCGCTTAAGGTTCGCCTTGGTCTCCTTGTGGGCCGTCTGCTCGGCCTTGAGGGCGGTCCCGGCCACGGTGCCCTGTTTCGCCGCGGCAGTGGCTGTAGCAACGGCGGCCGCGTCCCGCTCGTGCTGCGCCTGGGCGCTGGACAGCTCGCCCTCCAGGGCGCTCACCCGCTGGTGTAACGCCTCCAGCTCGCCCCCGGCCAAGAGCTGCAGGCCGGCGAGGATCGCGGCCCGTCGGGAGCCGTGCTCGCGGCCCAGCCGGTCGAGGAGGTCCGACTCCTCGACCGTGAACTCGACGAGAAACTTGCGGCGGAAGCGGTTCGGAAGCATCGTCTAGATATATACCACATGGGTGGACCAT
>JAJYDP010000916.1 GCA_021777365.1 Chloroflexota bacterium
TCGGTCGCCCATCACCGTCCGCCGTCACCCACCAGGTCGCGGTAGAGCCCGGTCAGTCGCGCGACCTCGGTCTCCCAGTTGTAGCGCTCGTGGGCCGCCCGCAGGCAACGCCGGTGCAGGTCGGCCAGTGCATCCGCCGGCAGCTCCAGGATCGATCGGATCGCGCGCGCCACGTCGGCCGGATCGGCCGGGTCGCAGGTCGCGCCGAGGGGGGCGTCCGGATCGGTCAGCACGATGCGATGCATCTCGGGGAAGTCGCTCACCACCACCGGGACGCCGGCCGCCAGGCTCTCGAACAGCTTGTTGGGCGTCGAGAGGTAGTGGTTCAGCGTCGATCGCTGGATCGGCATCACGCCCACGTCCGCCGACGCCACCCAGGGCGGCAACTCGTGCGGCGGCACCGCGTCCAGCACGTGCAGGCGCCCTCCGTAGCGCGGGTCCACCGCGCGCCGGTCGAGGCTGGCGCGCTCGCTGCCGTAGCCCAGGAAGACGGCGTGGACGCGCTCCATGCCCGGCTGCAGGATCGCCTCGGCGAGCTCCTCCATGCCGCGATGCGCGGAGAACCCGCCGTGGTAGAGCGCGATCGGGTAACCCTCGGGGATCCCGGCCGCGGTCCGCAGCAGGTCCGGGCGTGGCTCGGGTGGCTCCCAGCGGGCGGGGCAGTTGCGGACGACCACGACGCGGCGCGGCCGGTAGCGACCCCCCAGGTCCTCGGCCAGCGACTGGTTGACCGTCACCAGCGCGTCGACCTGGTCCACCCAGGCACGCTCCTGGCGCGCCAGGAGCCACCGCACCCATCCCGGCAGCTTCGCGATCCGTCCGGACTCGACGTAGATCTCGTGGCTGTCGTAGACGAGGGCGGGGTGCGTCCCGGGTCCCGTCCGGCCGTGCCGCGCTGCGGCGGCAACCGCCCCGGGGAGGCCCGAGAGGTCGTGCCCGTGGTACGCGTCCGCCCGGGGTGCCGCCGCGGCCGCCGCGCGCGCCCAGCCCACGATCGAGTAGCGCCACCTTGTGAGCCAATCGAGCGTGTCGCCTCCCGGCTGCGTCCTTCCGCGCCGGAGGGCCCGGAACGCGAGGTAGAACGGCGCGCGGACGAGCATCCAGCCGATCCACGCCAGCGCGACGGGGGTGACCGCCACGGCCTCGGCCCAGCCCTTCGGCCCGCGCTTCGCGTCGTAGGCATAACGGAAGCGGATCCAGCCGCGAGCCCGCCACGGGTATCGGCCGAGCACGTACCAGCGCTTCCAGCCCTGCGGCAATGGAATGCGGACGATCTCGAAGCCGTCACGCCGTTCGCGCTCCACGGTGGTCGAGGCAACGTTTCTGGGCCGCGCCATGATGGTCACTTCGTGGCCGGCCTCGACCAGGCTCGCCGCCTCGCGCAGCACGCGCGCATCGGTCGTGCAGTCGTTGAAGACGAACATGACGATCCGGCTCACGGCGCGGATCCGCCGATCGCCGCCGGCACGCCGGAACGGTCGGCTCCGCGCCACGACCCCGGCGGCTCACCCCGCGCGACGCGCACGCCAAGGGCCCGGTACGCGCCCACCAGCCCGGCCTGCTGCCGCTCCCAGGTGTACCGCTCGAGCGCGACCGTGCGACAGTGGCGGCGCAGCGCCGCTCGCTCCTCCGCCGGGCGATCGAGCAGCCCGGCCACCGCCCGCGCGATCGCGGCGGGCTCGATGGCGCAGCACCCGCCCAGGGCGCCGGCCGTCACTACCCGGCAGTGCTCGGTACCGTCGGCGACGAGCGCGGGCACGCCGGCCATGATGCTCTCGAACAGCTTGTTCGCCAGGTTCAGGCGCTGGTTGAGCGTGCGGCCCGGCTGCCCCACGTATCCCAGGTCCGCGGACGCCGTCCAGGCCAGCAGCTCCGACGGCGGAACCGCGTCCAGCACGAAGAGCCGGCCCGGACGCCGGCCGGCCTCGGCGTCGAGCCAGTCGCGCAGGCGGCCATAGCCGAGCAGCACCACGGCCGCCCCGAGCCGGCGGAGCGGCTCCTCGTCCAGCGCGGCGACCAGCTCCTCGATCCCGCGATCCACGCTGAAGCCACCCTGGTAGAGCACGATGGGCCGTCCGGCGGCGATCCCGGTGGAGCCCCGCAGCAGGTCGGAGGAGGGTGGAGCCGGATCGTCCGGGCGCCACGCCGGCGGACAGTTCAGGACGACCACCGGCTCCGGCACGTGGAACCTGCGGGCGGCCTCGCGCGCAACGCCGCCGCTCACGGCCGTCAGCAGCGACGCGCGGCGCACCCAGCCGGCCTCCCGGCGTCGCACCAGCGCCCGCACCGTCCGGGGCATCCGTGCCAGGCGTGCCGCCTCGGTGTGCAGGTCGGCCAGGTCGTAGGCGAAAGCCGCGCCCGCCTGGGCGGCGGCGCCGGCCACCACCGGAAGCGCGATGAGCGCCTTGCAGTGGTATACGTCCGCGTCGGGCACAGCCGCGAGGACGGCATCGCGCCATGGCCCGATCCGGCGCTGGTGTGCGCCGATCTCGACCACGCGGCGGAGCGGGGCACG
>JAJYDP010000917.1 GCA_021777365.1 Chloroflexota bacterium
CCCGGCCGTGTGGTTCATCTTCACCCAGCTGTTGCTCGTCGGGACGGTCACCTACACGCTGACCACGGAGGCCTGGGCGGTGATCGTCGAGGCCGTCCTGTACGCCCTCGCCCTGCGCGGTGTCGGGCCGCGTCGCGCACTCGCCGCCTCGCTCGTCGCCAACGTCGTGTCGTCTCTCGTAGGCGTGCTCGTGGGCGGGTTCCTGTGGCCTGGCGTCTTCTGACACGGAACGAATCGGTGCGCCGGCTCGTCTGATTGGGGGACAAGAGGAGGGAGCGGAGAGATGGTCCGGAGGCCTCGGTCGCGCCGGGCGGCGGCTGATCTCGCGAGCATCGCCCTGACGCTCGTCACTGCGGTGGCGCTCATGACCGGATGCGTCGCGAGTGCGACGCCGGCACCGAGGCCGCCAGCGCCGCCCACCGTCGGAGCGACGGTTCCGGCCGCCAGCGTGCCGGTCGTGGTCCCCTCGCCGCCGGCCGGCGCGACGTCCGGCCCCTCATCGCCCGCGGCATCCGCGACGTCGAACGCTTCGGCGGTGCCGGCCACGGCCATGCCGGCCGCCGGCCCGTGGCAGCCGGCGGGGTCGATGGCCGTCTCGCGGCTCGACCCCCACGCGGTGCTGCTCGCCGACGGGCGGGTCCTGGTGGTGGGCAACGACGTCAACAACGGACTCTCAGGGACGGTGCGCGGCGACAGCGCCACCGCGGAGGTGTGGGACCCGGCGACCAACGCGTGGCAGGCGACGAGCGCGCTGAACCGTCCCCGCGCCGAGTTCGCCGCCATCGGCCTCCGGACCGGCGGGGTGCTCGTGACCGGCGGCCTTGACCTGGGCGCGCCGACGACGACCGACCCCGCGTACGCGTGCCTGAACGGCGCCTCGCTCTCCTACTCCAGCACCTACGTCTGGGATCGGACGACGGGGGCGTGGACGCGCGCCGGGCTGCTCGGGACGGCCCGCACGCAGCCCACGGTCGCCGCGCTCCCCGACGGCCGGGTGCTCCTCATGGGCGGCTTCTACCAGGCCCCGCGCACCGGCCGCTCGCCCGACGCCGCCTTGGCCGCCTACCGGCTCTCGCCGCCGGACACCGCTGCCGCCGGGCCGCGCGCCGACGTCGCCCCGGAGTTCACCATCCCCGCCCTCGCCACCGCCGAGATCTTCGATCCCGCGACCGGGACCTGGTCCTCGACCGGGCCGATGCGCTACGCCCGGTACGGGGCCGCCGCCGCAACGCTCGCCGACGGTCGGGTCCTCGTCGTCGGGTCGGGCCAGGGCACCTGGATCGGCGCGAGTGGCGCGGTCGACGTCGGCGATGGGGCTGCCAACGGCGCCGAGCTCTACGACCCGCGGACGGGTCGCTTCACGTTGACCGGCTCGCTACCGACGACGGGACGCGAGCCGGGCGTCAACGCGGGGGCGGCCGGCACGCTTGTCGCGCTCCCCGACGGTGGCGCTCTCCTCGTGGCGAACGAGCGATCGTGGAAGCACGGCCCGACCGACACCCGCTCGTTCCGGTACGACGTGCGGGCGGGCTCGTGGTCGCAGGTGGGCACTGCGCTCATCGACGGCTGGGACAGCCAGACGCAACAGACGACGCATACCGGCGGAGACGCGGGGCTCCCGGACAGCCTGGTGGCGCGGCTCGCCGACGGGCGCGTCCTCGTGGCCGGCGGCGAGTTCTGGGTTGCCAACGGAGTGGCCGTCTCTCGCGCCGCCTACCTGTTCGACCCGCGCACGAACGCCTGGTCCCGGCTGCCATCGATGCCCGGGTCCCGGGCGGGTGGGGTCGCCGTCGCCCTGCCCGACGGGACGGCCCTGCTCGTCGGCGGCTACGCGGACCAGCAGGCGCTGTCGGGGACGTGCGATCGACCGGTCGGACTCGCCTCGGCGATCAGGTTCATGCCCGGGCGATGACGCGCGGGACGGTCTGACAACCGCCCTGAAAACCTTGTCGTCCTCGATTGGCACGAGCACGCCGCCGAGCACGCCGCCGAGCACGCCGCCGAGCACGCCGCCGAGCACGCCAAGCAGCCCGGAGCACCGGCTCACCACAACCCCGATCGATGGCGTACTGTCGAATGCCGCTGGTGTGGCCGGAGATTTGATCGGCGTCTGGTCGAACTGGAGCGCCACCCTAACGTCTTCTGTTCCCGCGCTTGCTTCATAGCAGGATCAGCCTTGCTTCCTGGGCGGGGACGCCAAGCGGCCTGAACATCGCCCACTCGTCAGTCAACCCCCGAGTAGTCGGACGGCTCTTCGCTGCCAGCAGCGCGACGCGCGAGGATCTGGCCGATCAGCGCCCAGACGCCACGTCGCCGATCGTGGGCCCGCACCACGTACCAGGGCCCGAAGATGAGCCGCGAACCGTCCCGCGCTGGCACCGCGAAGCGATAGTCGTAGTCGCACAGCTCGCCGATCGCGTCGCGGTTGCCGATGTCGAGAGCCGCAATGGTCTCCGGCTCCCCTGTGCCGAAGGGCCGAAGATCAACCGTGACCCGGATCGCCATGATCAGCCG
>JAJYDP010000075.1 GCA_021777365.1 Chloroflexota bacterium
CTATGTTCGGTCGGGATAAGAGCTGAAAGCATCTAAGTGCGAAGCTCGCCTCAAGATGAGGTTCCCCACCGGGTCAACCGGGTAAGACCGCAGGGAGACCACCTGTTTGATAGGCGGCATGTGGAAGTCGGGCAACCGGCGAAGCTGAGCCGTACTAATGGTCGAGGGCTTGACCACCTTCAGCAGCTGACCCATTGGCAGCTGCAGGCGGACTCTGGGGTCCGTCACCTTGCGCACCCGGTGGGTGCGCGGCAGATCGGAGTCGTTCGACCGACCAGGACGGGCGTGGCCCGTTGACGGTCGGTGCTGATCGCGTCATCGCTTCGCAGGAATCCTGGTGACACTAGCGGAGAGGCCACACCCGTTCCCATCCCGAACACGGCAGTTAAGCTCTCCAGCGCCGAAGATACTGAGAGGGCAGCCTTTCGGGAAAATAGGTCGTCGCCAGGGTTCTTGCGTTTTCGGGCCTTTCCGCGCGTGAGTCCGCGACGGGGCCGGCCAGGCGGCGATCCGGAGGCAGCCTCGTGCCTGGGCGCGCCCGGTGGTTCGCTCGGCCGGGGCGCGGCGGACCCGCAGGCCGGACGGCCGGTATCATGCGCGCATGGCGTGGAAGGGAGCCCCGGAGTCGCCCGACACCGTCGCGGCTCCCCGAGATGACTCGCTGCCGGATCGGTCGGCCGATGGAGCCGTCGCAGACGACCCTGCGTTCGGGTTCTGTCCGTATCTGCTGGTGCCCGACGGTGGCTACCGGCTCGCCCGCGCGGCGCGAGAGCACCGCTGCACAGCCGAGCGCCCGTTCGATGCGCCGTCCACCGAGCGGCAGCGCCGCCTCTGCCTGGACGCCGCGCATCTGACCTGCCCCACGTTCGCGGCTGCCCGCGGGCGGCGCGAGTCCGCCCTGCTCGAGGCCGGGATCCCGGTGCACGAGGGGGCACTCCCGCGGATGCGCCCCCTGGGTCGCACGACGCCAGTGATCCTGGTCGGGGGGCGTGGCGCTCCGCACTGGCCCGGTTCGGCCCACGAGACGGGATCCGGAGGCGTGGACGCCGAACCGGTGCGCGGCGTGGCCGCGGGGACGGATGTCGCGCGGCCGGGGATCTCGCGTGGAATCCGGCGTGGCGTTCCGGGCTCGTCGGGTCGGGACGGCCGGTCGGGTGGGGCATCGTGGCGCCGGCTGGCCGGTCCCGCGACAGCCATCGTGATCCTGCTTGCCGCCGTAGCAGTGATCGCCGCCCAGTTGCCGGGCGGTGCGTCGCCGTCGCCGACGCCGGCGGGGAGCCCCGCCGCCCTGGTCGCGGGCTCACCGTCCACGGTACCCGCGTCGCCGCTGCCGTCCGCTGCGGCGAGCGCTGCTCCGGTCGCCACGCCCTCGTCCACGCCGGCACTGCAGAGCGTCGCGCCCTCGGCAGCCCCGACGCCCACCCCGTCGGTCGCCAATACCTACCGTGTCAAGGCGGGTGACACGCTGATCGCCATCGCGGCACGCTTTGGGGTGAGCGTCGCCGACCTGGAGCAGCTCAACGGGATCACCGACCCGCGCTCCCTGAGGGTCGGCCAGGTGCTGCGCATCCCCTGAGCGGGCGCTCCGGATCCCCCGGGCACGTGCTCCGCACCCTGTGAGCGGCCGCAGCCGATCGGCTGAGACGGCGCTCCGGATCCCCTGTGACGAGGGGGGCGCGTCCTCCGGCCGCCGACCTCGTGCGCGTTGCGGCCTGTGGTACCATCCCATGGCCCTGCGAGGGGACAGCAGAAGAGAGCGGCGCGGCGGGGCGACGGAGGACGGACCGAGTCTCATCAGGACACGGACGAGCAACCTGCGGATGCCACGCCTGAGCGCCGGCTCAGGCGTTGTTGTTTCACGCCGGAGCAGGTTTGACGAGGAGAGGACATTGAGCCAGGACGAGACGGGCGGGACGACCATGGAGGCCGAGGCGACAGCGCCGGCTTCCGCCGTGGTCGAGGAGCGCGTCGGCAGCACCGCCGACGAGCCCGCCGGAGCGAGCACCACGACCGACAGCGCCACGGAAACCGGTGAGCAGGTGACGGAGGTCGCCGCCGATACGGCGACGGAACCGGCCGTCGGAGCGGATGAGGCGTCGACGACGGCGGCTCCCGCGGTCGCCGCGGAGCAGGAGCTGACGCCGCCGGCCGAGGCCGCGGCGGAAGCGGCCGAGCCCGCGGTGGAGGCAGCCTCGACGCCCGCCGAGACGGTGGGTGTGGAGACGCCCGTCGCGGAGGCCGAGCCGGCCGAAGCGGTAGCCGAGCCCGTCGCGGAGGCCGAGCCGGCCGAAGCGGTAGCCGAGCCCGTCGCGGTAGCCGAGGCGCCTGCCGCGGTCGAGCCCGCCGCGGTCGAGCCCGCCGTCGCTGTCGCAGCGGTCGAGGCTGCGCCGGCCGCTCCCTCCGAGGAGGAGCGCTCCCTGGCGCCCGCAGCGGTGGCCGAGGTCGCCCCGCGTCCGGCACGTCCCGAGCCGACCACCATGGCCGAGCTCCTGCAGCAGCAGGAAGGGGACATCCGCTCGTTCAAGCACGGCGACGTGGTCGAGGGGACGGTCGTCCGCGTCGACCGGGACGAGATCCTCGTCGACATCGGCGCGAAGAGCGAGGGCGTGGTCAGCAACCGCGAGCTCTTCGGCCGCCACGCCGACAGCCAGCCGCAGCCGGCGGTCGGCGACCAGGTGCTCGTCTACGTCCTGCAGCCCGAGTCGAACGAGGGGCACGCGGTCCTGTCGCTGCGCCGAGCGGGGCTCGAGCGCAAGTGGCGCGCCATGCAGGAGCAGCTCGAGGCCGGCGCGATCATCGAGGCGCCCGTCATCGACCACAACAAGGGCGGCCTGATCGTCGACTGCGGCATCCGCGGCTTCGTCCCGATCAGCCAGATCGTCGACTTCCCGCGGCGCCCGCAGAACGAGCAGCCCAGGGATGCCGCGCAGGAGATCGCCGAGAAGCTGCAGCCGTACGTGGGACGGCGCCTCCGCCTCAAGATCCTGGAGGTCAACCGCAAGGCGAACCGCCTCATCCTGTCGGAGAAGGTGGCCCTGTACGAGGAGCGGCGCGAGAAGCGCGACGAGCTCTTCAGCAGCCTCCAGGTCGGCCAGAAGGTCAACGGGACCGTGCGGTCCATCGCACCGTTCGGCGTCTTCATCGATCTCGGCGGGATCGACGGACTCGTCCACAAGAGCGAGCTCTCGTGGAACAAGGTCAACAATCCCGAGGCCGGATACCGCGTGGGCGACCAGGTCGACGCCGAGGTCATCGACATCAACCACGAGCGCGGACGGATCAGCCTCTCGATCCGCCGGCTCCAGCCGGATCCCTGGCACTCCACCGTGGCGGACTTCAAGGTCGGCGACGTCATCGACGGCACGGTCACCAAGATCGTGAACTTCGGTGCCTTCGTCCGGGTCCGCGACGGCCTGGAGGGCCTGATCCACATCAGCGAGCTGTCCCACCAGCGCGTCGCGCATCCGAGCGACGTCGTGCACGAGGGCCAGACGCTGAAGCTCAAGATCATCTCCCTCGACTCCGAGCGGCATCGCCTGGGCCTGAGCCTCAAGCAGGCCGAGGAACCGCCCGCCCGTCCGACCCCGGAGCCGCGCGAGCGTCGTCCGCGCCCGGAGCGCGGCTACGACCCGTCGCAGGCGGTCCAGGAGCCCGAGGGCGGGATCGACAACACCCTCGCTGCCGCGTTCGCGCAGGTCCGCCGACAGGTGGCCGAAGCGGAGGCGGAGCAGGAGGGCGAAGGCTGATCCCCGGCCGACCCTGATCACGACGGCCCGCCGGTCCACCGGCGGGCCGTTCGCACAGCAAGGGCCACGCGGCGCGCGGGCCCCCGTCCCCCGGTCGCCGGCACGCGCGAGGCCCCCGGTCGCGAGGCCCCGGGTCGCGAGACCCCCGGCGAGCGCGGGGCCCCCTGGCGCTCTCGGGCGCCCGCCCCGCACGGGCCCCCGGGCGCATCGTGGCCGCGGCCACACGAGGCTCGGGGCCGCCCCCGCGCCCGTGCCCTGAGGTTCCTGCATCCGCCGGGACGCGGCGGACGAACACCTCGCAGGGGGATGTCACGCGGGGTGCTCCGAGGACCCCGTGCTAGGATTGGGCGACGGGCGGGCCACTCGGAGCCCCCCGCCGAAAGGGCGCTTCGACTCCATGGTTGATCGGTTCGACAAGTTCACGGATCGCGCACGCAAGGTCCTCACCCTGGCGCAGGACGAGGCGCAGCGCTTCAACCACAACTACATCGGCACCGAGCATCTCCTGCTCGGGCTGGTGCGGGAGGGGGACGGCGTCGCCGCGCGCGTGCTCGAGAACATGGGCGTCGAGCTGCCCAAGGTGCGCACCGCGGTTGAGTTCATCATCGGGCGGGGAGACCGGCCGGTGGTGGGCGAGGTGGGGCTCACCCCCCGCGCCAAGCGGGTCATCGAGCTGGCGATCGACGAGGCCCGCCGTCTGGGCCACAACTACATCGGGACCGAGCACCTGCTGCTGGGCCTCGTCCGGGAGGGCGAGGGGATCGCCGCCGGCGTGCTCGAGTCGCTCGGGGTCAACCTGGACAAGGTCCGTCACGAGGTGATCCGCGTCCTCTCGCAGTCGAGCTCGGTCGGGCCCGCCACGGAGGCCAAGCGCGCCAGCAAGACCCCCACCGTCGACCAGCTCGGCGTGAACCTCACGGAGGCCGCCCGCGCCGGCAAGCTCGACCCCGTCATCGGGCGCGAGAAGGAGATCGAGCGGGTCATCCAGATCCTCTCCCGGCGGACCAAGAACAACCCCGCGCTGATCGGCGAGCCGGGCGTGGGCAAGACCGCCATCGCGGAGGGGCTCGCCCACCGGATCGTGTCGGGCGACATCCCGGAGACCCTGGCCAACAAGCGGGTCCTCACCCTGGACATCGGCTCGCTGGTGGCCGGCACCAAGTACCGTGGCGAGTTCGAGGAGCGGCTCAAGAAGATCATCGAGGAGCTGCGAAACACCAACGACGTGGTGCTCTTCATCGACGAGCTGCACACGCTGGTGGGCGCCGGCGCCGCCGAGGGTGCCATCGACGCGGCGAACATCCTGAAACCGCCGCTTGCCCGCGGCGAGCTGCAGTGCATCGGCGCGACCACTCTCGACGAGTACCGCAAGTACATCGAGCGCGACGCGGCCCTCGAGCGGCGCTTCCAGCCGGTGATGGTGGACGAGCCGACGCTGGAGCAGACGGTCGACATCCTGTTCGGGATCCGCGAGCGCTACGAGCAGCACCACAAGGTCCGGATCACCGACGGCGCGGTTCGCGCCGCGGCGGATCTCTCCATCCGCTACATCACCGACCGCCACCTCCCCGACAAGGCGATCGACCTGATCGACGAGGCGGCCAGCCGCGTGCGGCTGCGCCACAGCTCGTCCCCGCCGGAGCTGAAGGAGGCGGGCAAGCGGCTCGAGCAGGTCACCAAGGAGAAGGACGAGGCGATCAACCGCCAGGACTACGAGGTCGCTGCCAGCCTGCGTGACGCCGAGGCCGTGGCCCGAGAGGAGCTCGACCGGATTCGCGCGGAGTGGCGAGCCCGCCAGGATGCCGAGATCCCCGATGTCGGCGAGGAAGAGATCGCCGAGGTCGTGGCGATGTGGACGGGCATCCCGGTGACCCGCATCGCCCAGGAGGAGTCGGAGCGGCTGCTGCACATGGAGGAGGCCCTCCACGCCCGCGTGATCGGCCAGCAGGAGGCGATCGCGACCATCTCCAAGGCGGTCCGCCGCGCCCGTGCGGGGCTCAAGGACCCCAAGCGGCCGATCGGCTCGTTCATCTTCCTGGGACCCACCGGCGTGGGCAAGACCGAGCTCGCCAAGAGCCTCGCCGAGTTCATGTTCGGATCCGAGGACTCGCTCATCAAGATCGACATGAGCGAGTTCATGGAGCGCCACAACGTGAGCCGGCTGGTGGGCGCGCCTCCCGGCTACGTGGGCTTCGAGGAGGGCGGCCAGCTCACCGAGGCCGTGCGCCGGAAGAGCTACGCGGTGGTGCTCCTCGACGAGATCGAGAAGGCCCACCCGGAGGTCTTCAACATCCTGCTGCAGATCCTCGAGGACGGCCAGTTGACCGACGCGAAGGGCCGCCGCGTGGACTTCCGCAACACCGTGATCATCATGACCAGCAACGTCGGCGCAACGTCGCTGCTGAAGGACACCAGCCTCGGGTTCCAGCCGGTCCGCCTGACGGACACCGAACGCGCCGAGCAGCAGTACGAGCGGATGAAGGGCAAGGTCCTCGACCAGCTGAAGAACCAGTTCCGGCCGGAGTTCCTGAACCGGGTCGATTCGGTGGTGGTCTTCCGTTCGCTGACCGTCGACGAGATCCGCGAGATCGTGGACCTGATGCTCAGGCGCGTCCGCGACCAGCTGCACGCGCAGCAGATGACGCTCGAGGTCACCCAGGCGGCGAAGGACCACCTGATCAAGCTGGGATACGACGCCGACTACGGGGCCCGCCCGCTGCGACGCGTGATCCAGAACATGATCGAGGACCCGCTCGCCGAGGCCCTCCTGGTCGGTCGCTTCGAATCCGGCCAGACGATCGTGGTCGATCGCTCCGCCGATGCAGGCCTGACGATCGAGGCGCAGCTCGACAAGACGCCCGCCGCGGCCGGCACCTGACGTGGCGCGGCCCACGAGCCGCTTCGTCTGCCAGGCCTGCGGCGCGTCCTTCCCGCGCTGGGAAGGACAGTGCCGCGCGTGCGACGCCTGGAACACCCTGGTCGAGACCCTGGTCCGGGAACCGGGCCGTGCCCGCGCTGCTTCCCGCACGCTGGAGGGAGGGGCGCCGCCGACGCCGCTCCGGCACCTCGAGGAGCCGGAGCTGGTCCGGTGCAGCACGGGGATCGGCGAGCTGGACCGGGTGCTCGGCGGTGGCCTGGTGCCCGGGAGCCTGGTCCTGCTGGGCGGCGAGCCGGGGGTCGGCAAGTCCACGCTCGTCCTGGCGGCGGCCGCGGGGATCGCGACGCGCGCGGCAGAGGCAGGCTCCTCCCCGGGTCGCGCCCCGTCCTCGGGCGGCCGGTCCCTCTCGGTGTCGGGCGCATCGACCGGGACCACGCACGCTCCCGGGCAGCGCGACACGGTCCTGTACGCGAGCGGCGAGGAATCGGCCGGGCAGCTGCGCCTGCGGGCCAGCCGGCTTGGCCTGGTGGACGGTCCCGCCGGCGAGGCGATCCTCGTGGTGGCCGAGACCGACGTGGAGCGCATCGTGGAACGGGCGCGGGACGTGGCGCCCGCCGTGCTGGTGGTCGACTCGATCCAGACCGTGGCGCTGGACGAGCTGGACGGTCCACCGGGCTCCGTGGGCCAGGTCCGCGAGGCCGCGCTCCGCCTGCTGCAGTACGCGAAGAACGACGGCGTCCCGGTCGTCCTGGTGGGCCACGTGACGAAGGACGGGAGCCTGGCCGGCCCCAAGACCCTCGAGCACCTGGTGGACGCGGTCCTCGCCCTGGAGGGCGAGCGGGGCGGCGGCCTGCGGCTGCTGCGGGCGACCAAGAACCGTTTCGGCTCCACCGAGGAGGTGGGGGTCTTCGCGATGGGCGAGGAGGGCCTCCGCGAGGTGGCCGATCCGGCGCGTGCCTTCCTGGCCGAGGTGGACCGGGGAGCGCCGGGCTCCGCGATCGGGGCGACCCTGGAGGGCAGCCGCCCGCTCATGGTGGAGGTGCAGGCCCTCGTGGCGCCCGCGGCCTACGGCACCCCGCGCCGAACCGCCAGCGGGATCGACCAGAACCGGCTCGCCCTGCTGCTCGCGGTGCTGGCGCGCCGGGCCGGGATCGGGCTGGCCGCCCACGACGTCTACGCAAGCGTCGCGGGGGGCCTGGCGATCGAGGAGCCGGCGCTGGATCTCCCGCTGGCGCTCGCCCTCGCCTCCTCGCTGCGCGACCGCCCGGTGCGCGCCGGGACGGTGGCGGCCGGCGAGATCGGGCTGCTCGGCGAGCTGCGCCCGGTCTCGGGGCTCGCCAGGCGCCTGCGCGAGGCGGAGCGGCTGGGGTTCGAGCGCGCGATCGTGCCGGCGGAGCGAGGCGGCCGGACCGGCGAGATCCCGGAGCGGATCGGCGGCCTGCGCGTGATGGCCTGCGGCACGCTCCGCGAGGCCGTCACGCTCGCGCTGGCGCCCCTGCCGGAGGGTGCGGCCGCGCCCTGAGCGACGGTCCCGACCGACCCGGGGGCGTCTTGGGGGCATGCCCCTGTGGTACGCTCGCCAGCCGGATGTCAAGGTTCGTACGGCTGCTCGGCGCGATTCTCGGCATGCTGGTCGGCATCCAGCTTGCGTCGATCGACCTGGGTGGGAGGGGTCTCTTCAGCGAGACGCCGAGCGGCAACTTCCTGCTCGCGCTGTGGGTCGTGGCGTGGCTCGTGGTCGGCTTCCTGATCCTCCCGTACCTCACCATCGAGCCCGCGGGCTGGCTCGTCCGCGGCGTCCGGGCGCTCTCCACCGGTGAGTTCGTCACCGCCATCGCGGGCCTCCTGATCGGGCTGCTCATGGGCCTCCTGCTGGGGTTGCCGCTGGCGCGGTTCCCGGACCCGTACGGCCGCTACCTGCCGATCGGCGTCTCCCTGGTGCTGGGGCTCGGGATGCTCGGCCTCACGGTCGCCAAGCGGCACGACCTGGCGGAGGCGATCGAGGCGCTGGGGCTCTTTCCCGCCCGGCGCGAGCCGGCGACCCCGCCCGGGGCGCCGTTCATCGTGGTCGACACCAGCGCCATCATCGACGGGCGCATCGCGGACGTGATGGCGAGCGGCTTCCTCTTCGGCACGCTGATCGTCCCGCGCTTCGTGCTGGCCGAGCTCCAGTACATCGCCGACCAGTCGGACGCGCGCAAGCGGGCCCGGGGCCGGCGCGGGCTGGACATCCTCAACGAGCTGCGACGCAGCGAGCACATGCAGGTCGAGATCAGCGAGGACGACGTTCCCGGGGTCCCCGAGGTCGACGCGAAACTGGTCGCGCTCTCGAAGGCGAGGGGAGCGGCCATCCTGACCAACGACCTCAACCTGAACAAGGTGGCCGAGCTCGAGGGCCTGCGGGTCCTCAACATGAACTCGCTGGCGAACGCGGTGAAGCCGGCGTTCCTCCCCGGAGACCACCTGCAGGTCCACGTGATCCAGGAGGGCAAGGAGCCCGGGCAGGGCGTCGCATTCCTCGACGACGGCACCATGGTCGTGGTGGAGGGCGGCGCACGCCGGATGGACCGCGACGTGAACGTGACGGTGACCCGCGTCCTCCAGACGGTGGCCGGCCGGATGGTCTTCGCGCAGCCCGCGGACGACTAGGGGTGGATGCAGGGTCGGTCGACGCGGTGGTCGTGGCGGCCGGGGCGAGCACGCGCATGACCGGGCGGGACAAGATCACCGCGTCGCTCCTGGGCCGTCCACTGCTGGCCTGGACGTTGGACGCGCTGGCGGCCTCGTCGGTCGTGGGACGGCTGGTGGTGGTGACGGCCCCGGCCCGGGTGTCCGAGGTCGCCGTGCAGCCGTGGGTGCACGCCCACGGGGCACGCGTGGTGCCCGGCGGCGCCCGGCGCCAGGAGTCGGTGGCGGCCGGCGTGGCGGCCACGACCAGCCCGGTCGTCCTGGTCCACGATGGGGCCCGCCCGCTGGCGAGCCCGGCGCTGGTGGACGCGGTCGCCGCCGCGGCGTCGTCCGACGGAGCGGCGATCCCCGTGGTCGCGGTGGCGGAGACGCTCAAGCGTGTCGCCGGCGGGCGCGTGGGCGAGACCGTGGACCGTGCCGGCCTGGCGGCGGCACAGACCCCCCAGGGGGCGCGGCGCGAGTTGCTGGAGCGTGCATGGGCGCGCTTCCCGCCGGACGGCCCGCGCGAGTTCACCGACGAGGCGGCGCTCCTGGAGGCGGCCGGGATCCCCGTCACGGCGGTGCCGGGAGAGGCGACCAACCTCAAGGTGACGCTCCCCGAGGACCTGGCGCGGGCCGAGGCGCTCTTGGCGGCCCGGCTCGGCCCGGTCAGGGTCGGACACGGAGCGGACGAGCATCCCTTCGGCCCGGAGACCGGCCTGGCGCTCGGGGGGATCGTGATCGAGGGCGCTCCGCGCCTGCGGGGCCACTCCGACGGCGACGCGGCGCTCCACGCGGTGGCGGACGCGCTGCTCGGTGCCGCGGGGATGGGCGACCTGGGCCGGCTCTTTCCCGCCGGCGATCCGGCGACCCGGGGGATCGCCAGCGGCGAGCTGCTGCGCGTCGTGGTGGGCCGGCTCTCCGACGGGGGCTGGCGCGCCCAGTCGCTGGACGTGACCATCCGCGCCGCGCGGCCCCGGCTGGGAGCGGTCCGTCTCTCGGCGATGCGCGACGCCATCGCGGCGATGGTCGGCCTGCCGCCCGGATCGGTCGAGGTGAAGGCCTCGAGCGGTAACCTGATCGGGTTCGAGGGCGCCGGCCGCGGGATCGCGGCGACGGCGGTGGCAATGATCCGGAGAGGTTGATGTGACGGACCCGATGCGCTGGTGGACCCGATGAACCTGCGGCTGACCAACACCCTGACCGGGCGGGCGGAGCCGTTCGTCCCGCTCGAGCCCGGGCGCGTGGGCATGTACAGCTGCGGCCCCACGGTGTACGCGCCGGCGCACGTCGGCAACTTCCGGAGCTTCCTCTTCGCCGACCTGCTGCGCCGCTACCTGGCCTGGCAGGGGCTCGCCGTCACCTGGGTGATGAACATCACCGACGTCGACGACAAGATCATCCGGGATGCCCGCCGGGAGGGCGTCGAGATCGGCGAGCTCACGGCACGGTACACCGCGCTCTTCCTCGAGGACGCGCAGCGCCTGCGCATGACGCCGCCCGACGTGATGCCGCGCGCCACGGAGCACGTGACCGACATGGTCGCCCTGATCGAGCAGCTGCTGGCCAGGGGGCACGCGTACCGGACCGGCGACGGCTCGATCTTCTTCCGCATCGCGAGCTGGCCCGGCTACGGGCGGCTGGCCCGGCTCGATCCCACGCAGCAGCGCGTCGGAGAGCGGGTCGAGTCCGACGAGTACGACAAGGACGACGTGCGCGACTTTGCCGTGTGGAAGGGACCTCGCGAGGGCGAGCCGAGCTGGGAGACCGCGATCGGGCCGGGCCGGCCCGGCTGGCACGTCGAGTGCTCGGCGATGAGCATGCGGTATCTCGGCCCCACGTTCGACATCCACACCGGCGGGGTGGACCTGGTCTTCCCGCACCACGAGGACGAGATCGCGCAGTCAGAGGCCGCCACCGGCCAGCCATTCGTCCGGACGTGGCTGCACTGCGCCCACCTGCAGATGGGCGGGGAGAAGATGGCCAAGCGGACCGGCAACATCGAGCGCCCGGCCGACGTGTACGCTCGCGGCTACTCGCCGCGGGCGCTCCGCTACGCGCTGATCGCTGCCCAGTACCGGGCCCCGCTCGAGTTCGGCGACGAGTCCCTGCGCGCGGCCGCCTCGGCGGTCGAGCGCCTGGCCACGGTCCTCGCGGCGCTCGACGCGTACCGTGCCGACGCGGCCCCCGACGCGACGCTCCCGGCACTGCTCGAGGAGACCCGGGGGCGCTTCGTGGATGCGCTCGACGACGACCTCAACGTGTCGCCCGCTCTGGCCGCGGTCTTCGACCTGGTACGGGAGCTGAACCGGCGGATCGACGCCCGGGCGCTCTCGACGGAGGACGCGGCCACGGCCGCCGCGTTCCTGCGCGACCTCGACCGCGTCCTGGGCATCATGGAGGAGGAGGCCGAAGGGCTGGAGGCGGAGCTGGAGGCGATGCTGGAGGAGCGGGCGGCCGCGCGGGCCCGGCGCGACTGGGCAACGTCGGACCGGCTCCGGGATGAGCTGGCCGGCCGCGGGGTGCTGATCGAGGACACGCGGGACGGTCAGCGCTGGCGGCGGGTCGTGGAGGCGCAGCGTGGCTGAGGGCGAGCGCGGCGGGCGGGCCGGCCAGCGGGGGGGACGAGGCGGTCGCGCCGGACGAGGCGGCCCGCCGTCCGGGCGCGATGGGCGGGGCGGTCGCTTCGCCGACGAACCCCGGGGTGGCCGGGGGCGCGGAGGCGACGAGGGGTTCCCCTGGGACCGGCGTTCCGACCGGGATCGGGGCCCCGGCGATCGGCGACGCAGCCCTGGGCTCGGCTTCGGCCCGGGGCGCGGGGAGCCCGAGCGGGAGCCGCACGATCGGACGACACGGGATCGCGACCGTGGTCCGACGGCCGGCGAACCCGGCCCCGTCCAGGGTCCTCCCTGGCGCGGCGAGCCGCGGCGGGAATGGCGCGGAGACGAGCGGCGCGGGCAGGGTGGTCCCCCGCGCGGATGGGACCGTGGGGAGCGGCCCGGATACCGGCAAGGCGGGCCGGCCGGGGGCGCCGAGCGGGGCCGCAGGGAACCCGGGGGGTGGGGCGGTCCGCCGGGAGGCGGTCCCTCCGGCCGCCCGCCGGGAGGTCCGAGAGGTACCGGCCGACCATGGGAACCGGGCGAGTGGGCGCGGGAGCGTCCGCGGGACGAGGGTGCACGGCCGGGTGGTCCCGGCCGGCCCTGGGAGGGGCGCGCGCCGTCGGAGCGGCCGCCACGACCGTGGCGCGGGGCGGAACCGCCGCAGAGATCGG
>JAJYDP010000918.1:0-2217 GCA_021777365.1 Chloroflexota bacterium
GCTCCAGCGGATCGCGCAGCACGGGGTGGTTGCTCAACGCCTCGAACGTCAGGGGGCCCACGAAGGCGGTGGCCGAGTGCGTCATCAGGACCTGGACGGAGGCGCCCTCCGCGGCGAGGCGCCGCAACAGCTCCACGGCCTTGTAGGCGGCGATCGACCCGGTGACGCCGAGCAGCACGACGTGCCCGTGGAGGCGGCCCGCGGGTGCCCCGACGTTCATGCCCGGCTCCCGGTCGCCGATGCGCCGGCCGGGACGGACGGGGCATCGGTCCGGTCGGGCGGAGCGTCCAACCCCGCGTGAGAGGCACCCGGCCTCTCGGGCTCCTCCGGCGCCGTCCACGCCGAAGCATCCGCTTCCGCCGCCAGGATCGCCAGTCCGGACAGCGTGAGGTCGGGATCGATGGCGTCCACGCCCGGCAGCTCGTCGATCCAGGGGAGCTGGCTCACGCCGCCGGTGAGGATGACCTTCACGGTGGTCCCGGTGGTCCCGGCGAGCAGCTCGGCGCGGATCCTGGCGAGCAGCTCACCGGCCAGCCCGAGGTACCCGAAGACCGCCCCGCTGCGGATCGCGCTCACGGTGTCCCGCCCGATCGCACGCTCGGGTCGCAGCGCCTCGACCCTGGGCAGGCGCGCAGTCCGGGCCGCCAGCGCCTCCAGCCCGAGCTCGAGTCCCGGCGCGATCGCTCCGCCCACGAAGGCCCCGTCGGCGGCCACCGCGTCGACCGTGGTCGCCGTGCCGAAGTCGAGCACCATGGCCGGCGTCCCGTACAGCCTGCCCGCCGCGAGCGCGTTGACGAGCCGGTCGGCCCCCACCTCCGAGGGCTGATCGACGCGGACCGGGATCGGGATGTTCGCGACGGTCGCCTCGAGCAGCGGGAGGCCGCGACGGGAGACCGCGGCGGCCAGGGCACGGCCCACCTGGGGCACCACGGTCGCGAGCACGACACGGTCCACGTCCGACAGGCGGAGGCCGTCGAGATCGAGCAGGCGGTCGAGCAGCGACTCCGCCTCGTCGACGGTCACACGGGCCGGCGTGACCGCGCGGCGCGTCCCGGTGACCCGGCCGTCTCGCACCAGCCCGAGCGTGATGTTCGAGTTCCCGACGTCGACCGCGAGCAGCATCGCGGCGATGATACGCCCCGGTCTCCCGCGGGCTTCCGCGCCTTGCTACCATCGACGCGTCCCCGGCGCACGGGGCCCACGCTGGAGGAGCATGTGGCCGCCCTTCCGCCCGCGAAGTTCTTCGTCAACCACGGCGTCGTCGCCAGCCCCACGGATCTCTACCATCTCCTCCGCCCCCTCCTGAAGCAGACGATCGCGTACGCCTATGTCCGCGGCCACGAGGTAATCGCCCACGGGAGCGGACCGGTCGAGCGCATCGTGATCGACCGCCCCGACGTGTCGACATACTTCACGCCGCTCTCGGTCTGCCTGAACGTCGACTCCTTCGAGTACCTGGAGTTCGAGACGCGGCCGGACGGCATGGTCACGTACGCGCTGGTCCAGGGAGACGAGCGGGTCGCGCTCACGTACCTGCCGGCGGGGGCCGAGCCGGACGATCCGCTGGTGGGACAGCCGACGCTGGACCTGGTGCACGACGAGTACGTGCAGATGGAGCTGGGCGGTCTCGGGGCTACCGGAACGGGGGCGGATCCGGGACGCGACGGCCGCGAGTAGCGCGCCGCCCCGGCGCTCGCCGACGGCCGCGAGGATCGCGCCGCCCCGGCGCCCCGCTGACGACTTCGCCCCAGGCCGCCCGGCTCCGCTCGCCGCGCGTCCCGCCCGTGTACCATCCCCGCGATGTTCGAACGAACCGCGCTGCCCGGCGGGCCGCGCGTGATCACCGTGCGCCTGCCCGGTGCCCGGTCCTTCTCCGCCGTCGCGTACGTTCTCGCGGGCTCGCGCATGGAGTCCCGCGCCGAGTCCGGCATGGCTCATTTCATGGAGCACCTCACGTTCAAGGGGACTGCCGGCTGGCCGTCCACCCGCGCGGTGTCGGAGGCGATCGAGGGGATCGGCGGGACGAGCAACGCCGCCACCGACCGCGAGGCCACCACCTACTGGTCACGCGTCCCGTCCCGCGAAGCCGCGCTGGCCGTGCGGATGCTCGGCGAGCTCGTCACGCGGCCCCTGCTGCGCGAGGAGGACGTCGCCCACGAGCGCACCGTGGTGATCGAGGAGATCCGCTCCTACCGCGACGACCCGGGCGAGTACGTC
>JAJYDP010000918.1:2227-2512 GCA_021777365.1 Chloroflexota bacterium
CTGGGCTGGGAGATCGCCGGCGACGAGCAGAGCGTGGCGGCGCTGACCGCCCCGGCGCTGCGCGGGTTCTGGGAGCGCTGGTACAGGCCGTCGAACGTGGTGGTTGCGGCGGCCGGCGACCTCGACCACGAGGCGATCTGCGCCATGACGGCCGACGCATTCGGGTCGGACGGGGCGAACGCCGAGGACGGCGGCCGGCCCGAGGGTCCACGCTTCGCAGCCGCGCCCCAGCTGCCGTCTCCGGAGCGCGCCCGCGTCGTGAGCCGGCCCGGCTCCCAGGCGCAC
>JAJYDP010000919.1 GCA_021777365.1 Chloroflexota bacterium
GCTGCCCCCGCTGCTGGCCGCGACGGCGGAGCTGCGCGGTCTTGCGGAGCGGTACGCGCAGGTCCGCGAGGGGCGGACGGGGCGCGACCTGCGGCACGTCGTGTACGCGTCGATGCCGCACGGCGCCAAGACGTACCTGGCGGCGGCGCTCGCGCTCGCCACGGGCGAGCGCCTCGCCTGGATCGCGCGCGACGCGGAGATCGCCGATCGCGTGGCCGAGGAGCTCGTGGCATGGCTCGGCGACCCGTCCGCGATCGTCGTGCTCGAGCCGCGGACCGCGCTGGCCTACGAGCGGGGCGAGCTGGTCCGCGACGAGACTGCCGCGCGGGTCGCGGCCCTCGCCGCGTGGCGGCATGGTGCGGGGTCGAGGATCCTCGTCAGCAGCCCCCAGGCACTCTTCCAGCGCACGCTGCCTCCCGACGAGATCCCGTCCGCCCCGCTCGTCCTGCGGCACGGCGCCCGCCTGTCCCAGGAACGCCTGCTGCGCGAGCTCATCGACCTCGGCTACGAGGCTGTCACGGAGGTCGGCGGGCGCGGCGAGTTCGCCCGGCGCGGCGGCATCGTGGACCTGTTCCCGCCCGGCCAGCCTTTTCCGGTCCGTGCCGAGTTCTTCGGGGACGAGATCGACTCGCTCCGCGCGTTCGACCCCGCCGACCAGCGCTCGACCGGCCCCGTGAGTGCCGCCGCGCTGCTGCCCGCGGACGAGTTCCCGCTGCCGCCCGACACGGCCGCCTGGCTGCGCGCCCGGCTTGGACGGCTCGCCGGCCGCCTGTCGCCGCTCCTCGACGCGGACCTGGAGCGGATGACGGCCACCCGGCAGCTCGGCGACGCGACCGAGGTGTGGGCCGGGGTGCTGGCACCCGCCACCGGCCTCGACCACGTCGGCGACGCGATCTGGCTGCTCGACGAGCCCGGCGACGTCGACCAGGCCGCCCAGCTGCTGTGGGAGGAAGCGGCCGAGCGACGCGCGGAGCTGGAGGAGTCGGGCGAGGTGCCTGCCGGATGGCCCGACGCGTACCTGGAGCAGCGGGCCTGGCAGCGGGCGCGGCACGAGGCGCGGACGCTCGAGCTGACCTGGGAGAGCGAGGCCGAGGAGGCGCCTCCGGGCGGCAACCCGTTCGGCTGGCGCGAGCCCGTGCTGCCGCCCCAGCGCATTGCCGGGGTCCCGGACGCCGTCGCGCGATGGCGCGCCGAGGAACGGCGCGTGGTGATCTCCTCGGACCAGTCGGCGCGCCTCGCCGAGATCCTCGAGGACGCGGGTGTGCTCGTCGCGCCGGCCAGGCGCCTCGCCGAGCCGCCCGACCCGGGGGGCGTCGCCCTCGTGGAGCGCAGCCTCAACAGCGGGTTCGAGGACGGCCCCGACGGGCTCGTCGTGCTCACCGATCGCGAGCTGTTCGGGAGCGTCCGGGTGCGCCGTCCGCGTGCGCTCCGCAGGGTCGTCCCGCGCGACCTCCTCGAACGGCTGGTCGCCGGGGACATCGTGGTCCACGTCGACCACGGCATCGCCCGCTACGGTGGCATGGTTCGGCGGGGCGTCGGTGGGTCGGGGGAGGAGCGGGACTACCTCGAGCTGCACTTCGCGGGCGCCGACCGCATCTTCCTGCCGGTGGAGCAGATCGACCGCATCTCGCGCTACTCGGGCGGCGAGAACCCCCAGCTCTCGAAGCTCGGCGGGGGCGAGTGGCAGCGGACCCGGGCGCGCGTCCGGCGCGCCGTGACCGACCTGGCGAAGGACCTGCTCGAGCTCTACTCGGCCCGGGCACAGGCGCGCGGCCACCGGTTCGCCCCCGACACGCCCTGGCAGGCGGAGCTGGAGTCGGCGTTCCCCTACGAGGAGACGCCCGATCAGCAGCGCGCGGTGGTGGAGACCAAGGGCGACATGGAGCGGGTCGAGCCGATGGACCGGCTCGTGGTGGGGGACGTGGGGTACGGCAAGACCGAGGTGGCGCTCCGGGCGGCGTTCAAGGCGATCCAGGACGGGACGCAGGTCGCGGTGCTGGTCCCGACCACCGTGCTCGCGCAGCAGCACTTCACGACGTTCACGCAACGGTTCGCGGCCTATCCGTTGACCGTGCGGCTGCTCAGCCGCTTCGTGCCGCCCGCCGAGCAGCACGCCACCATCGACGGGCTCGCGCGGGGCAGCGTGGACCTGGTGATCGGCACGCACCGGCTTCTCTCGAGGGACGTGCGGTTCCGGGATCTCGGGCTGCTGGTCGTCGACGAGGAGCAGCGCTTCGGGGTGGCCCATAAGGAGCGCCTCAAGCAGCTGAAGCGCGCCGTGGACGTGCTGACGCTCTCGGCCACGCCCATCCCCCGCACGCTGAACATGGCGCTCTCGGGTGTCCGGGACATGAGCGTGATCGAGACGCCGCCGGAGGACCGGCTCCCGATCCAGACCCGGGTCGCAGAGGCGTCGGCGGGCCTGGTCCGCGACGCGATCCTCCGCGAGCTCGATCGCGGCGGCCAGGCGTTCTTCGTCCACAACCGTGTCGAGACGATCTAGGCGCAG